>NZ_JPES01000051.1:0-22287 GCF_000730175.1 Haloferax sp. ATB1
GCGCTCGTCGCGCAGGTCGGCGGCGGGTCGGGCGACTACGCCGGCCTGCTCGACATCGGCGACCGTTACCTCGGACTCGCCACCGACGGCGTCGGCACTAAACTGCTCGTCGCCGAGGCGCTCGGCGATTACTCGACGGTCGGCATCGACTGCATCGCCATGAACGCCAACGACCTCGTCGCGGCCGGCGTCCGGCCCGTCGCGTTCGTGGACTACCTCGCGGTCGACGCCCCAGACGAGAGCTTCGCCGAGCAGGTCGGTCAGGGCCTCGCCGCGGGTGCCGAAGAAGCGGACATCGAACTCGTCGGCGGCGAGACGGCGGTCATGCCGGAGGTCATCAACGGCCTCGACCTCGCGGGCACCTGCGCCGGACTGGCGAAGAAAGACGCCATCTTCCCCGGCGAGGCCGAGGAGGGCGACGCGCTCGTCGGATTCCCGTCGTCGGGCATCCACTCGAACGGCCTCACGCTCGCCCGCAAGGCCGCAACGGCCGACGGCGACTACGACGACGCGTGGGACGGCGACGACTACGACACCGTCGGCGAGGCGCTCCTCGAACCGACGCGGCTCTACACCTACCTGCTGGACGACCTGCGCGCGGCCGAGACCAACGCGGCGGCCCACGTCACCGGCGGCGGCTGGACCAACCTCGAACGCATGGGCGAGTTCCGCTACGTCGTCGACGACGCCTTCGACCCCCAGCCGGTGTTCGAGTTCGTCCAGGAACGCGGCGGCGTCTCCGACGAGGAGATGCACACGACGTTCAACATGGGCACCGGCTTCGTCGCCGCCGTCCCCGAGGCGAACGCCGAGGCGCTGGTCGAGGCGACCGACGGTCGCGTCATCGGCCGCGTCGAGGCTGGCGAGGGCGTCTCGATTCGCGGCCTCGACCTCTGAGGCCGGACCGAGCGCCGAATCGAACTGTTCGATTAGAAGCACTATTTTACCGACGTTCGCCATAGTGGAGGTGTGACTTCACCGCCACCGACACCGAGCGGCCTCCCGCTCGTGGGGCACACCGTCGGCTTCGCGGCCGACCCGTTCGGCTTCGTCGCCGACCTCCTCGCGGACCACGGCGTCGAGGACGCGGTCGGACTGGACGTGGTGGGGATGGACGACCTGTACGTCCTCGCACACCCCGACCACTTCGAGCGGGCGTTCGTGACCGACCGCGACTCCATCGTCAAGGGCGGCGAGTTCGAGGCCGCCTTCGGCGACGCCGTCATCGCCGCCGAGGGGGACGAGTGGCGGCGACAGCGCGACGAGCTAGAGCCCTTCTACCGCTGGGAGCGGGTCGACGACTACGCACCCGTGATGCGCCGGCAGGTCGAGCGCCGCCTGCGGACGTGGCCCGACTCGGGGACGCTGTCGCTCGAATCCGAGATGAAGGCGGTCACTCTGGACATCATCTTTGCCACCATCCTCGGACGGGAACTCGACCTCGACGGCGACGTGCGGATTCGGTCGGCCGCCGACGGTCTCAACGGCCGCTTCGCGCCCGCGTCGTGGGTGTTGCCGTCGTGGGTACCGACGCCGAGCCGACGCCGGTTCGACCGGGCCGACCGCGTCCTCCGCGAGGAGGTCCGCGAACTGGTCGAGACCGCCGACGAGGGGAGCCTCACGCGCCACCTCGCCGACGCGCTCGGAACCGACGCAGACTACCCAGCGACCGTCGAGTCGCTTGAGAACCAGCTCGTGGGCATGATTTTCGCCGGCCACGAGACGACCGCGCTCGCGCTCACCTACGCGCTGTACCTGCTCGCGACCCATCCCGACGCCCGGGGACGAGCCGTCGCCGAAGTCGACCGCGTCGTCGGCGACGGCCCCGTGACCGCCGACGCGACCGGGGAGCTCCCGGTGCTCGAACGCGTCATCAAGGAGACGCTCAGGCTCTATCCGCCGGTCCACACGCTCCCGCGGGAGACCGCGAAACCGTTTCCGACCGGCGACCGGGTCATCCCGGCGGGCACGGACATCCACCTCTCTGTCATCCGCATCCACCGCGACGAGCGGTGGTACGATGCCCCCCTCGCGTTCCGGCCCGGACGATGGGACGGCGACACCGACCGCCCCGCCTACGCCTACCTCCCCTTCGGGGCCGGGCCGCGG
This sequence comes from Haloferax sp. ATB1, assembly GCF_000730175.1. Classification (NCBI taxonomy): domain Archaea; kingdom Methanobacteriati; phylum Methanobacteriota; class Halobacteria; order Halobacteriales; family Haloferacaceae; genus Haloferax; species Haloferax sp. ATB1. The sequence goes on from NZ_JPES01000051.1 coordinate 2,110, forward strand.
AGCTGTCTCGGCCGGGCGTTCGCGCTCACGGAGGCGAAAATCGTGCTCGCGACCGTGCTCCGCGACTTCGACCTCGACTGGGCCGGCGACGGAGAGTTAGCAATCACGCCCGAGATGACGACCCAGCCGAAGGGCGAGACGCCCCTCGTCGTCCGGCGGCGCTGACTCCGAGCGGCGTCGTCGGGGAACCGCCGTCGTTTCGGGGTCGGCTCAGATGTGGGCCGCGATGTCGGCCTCGGTGATGATGCCGACCGTCTCACCGCTCTCGACGACGATGATTGCCGAGTTGTGGTCGAGGTAGACGCCGATTTCGTCCAGCGTCGTCTCGGGTTCGACCGTCGTGACGCCCTCTGACATGACCTCGTTGACCGGACGGTCGGTGACGTCGTCCTCCTGAACGTGACGGATGTCGGCGTTCGAGATGATGCCCAGCGGGCGGCCGTTCTCGATGACGGGCAACTGCGAGAAGCCGGCGTCGAGCATGATGTCGCGCGCCTCGCGGACGGAGTTGTCGGGGGCGACGCTCCGGACGGTCGTGTTCATGATGTCCTCCGCGCGCACGATGCGCCCTTCGGCCTCGTCCAGCGCCTCGACGATGCGCCGGAGCGTCGAGAGCCGCGGGTCGACGTCGCCGCCCTCGATGCGGGCGATGAGCGGCTGGGAGACCCCGGCCATGTCGGCGAGTTTGCTCTGCGTCAGTTCGAGGGAGTTCCGCCGTTCCCTGAGGTCTTGGGGCGTGGGAAGTTCCATGACGGGGGAATAACCCGTAGTTATGAAAAAGTGTTCCGGTCGCTCGCCTCGGGCGGTCGCCCCGAGTTCGGTGGTCGGCGTCGCGTCCGATGCGGCCGGACGCGGCGTCGCGGTTACTGGTCTTCGTCGGAGTCGAACTCGCGGATGTCGATGACGTCGAGGGGGACGTCGCGGAGCGCGCCGCCGACCTCGCTTTTCGCGATGCGGGAGGCGTGCTTCTCGCCGTCCGCGTTGAAAATCTTGATTTCGAGGAGCAGGCCGACGAGCGCGGTGTTGGCCGCGATGAACGCGGAGTCGAACGGTTCGCCACAGGCGGGACAGGGCGTCGCGCCGACTTCGACCTCGACGTACTCCTTGTCCTTCTGGTTGAGTCGCTTGCCGGCCTCGCTGACCGCGACGCCGATGGCGTCGTCGATGTCTTCTACGTCCCGGACCAACCAGGCCGCCTCCATCGCGACGAGATAGTTGCTCATACACACGTTACGCGCCGGTGGGGTTTCGTGTCTTGTGGTTCGAGCGCCGGGGCGCGTGGGATTCACACACCCGGCGCGGCGAATCGACCGCGACGCGTCCGAGCTCGCGACGCTCGCGTCGCCAAACCGGAGCGCGCACGGCTCGCGCATGCCACGGGGATTATCGCTATAACTTATGGAAAAGCGCTCCGCGGGTCACGCGCGTCTCACGCCGAATAGTCGGTTTAGTTGGAGTAGAGACAAGTGCGCTTTAATCGATAGACAGCGTCGGGGTATCGTGCGACCGGCTGAGAGAAGATTTATATACTGACACCTCCCGAGCCTCGACTGAGGACACGGTGATGATTCCCCGCCTAACGAAGTACGTCCTGTTCGCCGCCTACCAGCTATCGGTCGCGATGGGCATCGCGCTGCTCCCCGTCGCGCTCGCCGCTCGCCGGATGGGTGTGACCCTCCCGATTCGCCGGCTCGTGGAAACGACCGGAACCGCCTACGAACGCGCCGCGACTCGCTAACGCGACTCGCGCGCCTCCCTCCTCCGACGAAACTTGCCGCGAGCGACCGCACCGCGCGGCCGCCGCCGACGCGCGTCTGACGCTTTGGCACCGGCAACGGCGAGGTGAAGGGTTGCATTTATCAGCGCCGAAGTGCAATCGCTGACAATGCGTACCCCGACTCACGACGAGTTCTCCGGCCGTCTCGACTCGCTGAACGGCGACCGCTCGAACGTGTTCGGCCCCGAACTCGGCGAGTTCTCGAACGCCGAGCGTCGCGCCGACTCGCTCGGTGACAAAGAGACGAAGACCGGAACGACCACCGTCGGCATCAAGACCGAAGACGGCGTCGTCCTCGCGACCGACATGCGCGCGAGCATGGGCTACATGGTCTCCTCGAAGGACGTCCAGAAGGTCGAAGAGATTCACCCGACGGGCGCGCTGACCATCGCCGGCTCCGTGTCGGCCGCCCAGTCGCTCATCAGCTCCCTCCGCGCGGAGGTCCGCCTCTACGAGGCCCGCCGCGGCGAGGACATGAGCATGCAGGCGCTGTCGACGCTCGTCGGCAACTTCCTCCGCTCGGGCGGGTTCTACGTCGTCCAGCCCATCCTCGGCGGCGTCGACGAGACTGGCCCCCACATCTACAGCATCGACCCCGCCGGCTCCATCCTCGAAGAGGAGTACACCGTCACCGGCTCCGGCAGCCAGTACGCCCTCGGTGTGCTCGAACAGGAGTTCGAAGACGGCCTCAGCATCGAGGAGGCGAAGCAGGTCGCCACGAAGGCCATCCGCTCCGCGGTCGAGCGCGACCTCGCCTCGGGTAACGGCATCAACATCGCCGTCGTCACCGACGAGGGCGTCGACATCCAGCGCCACCAGAACTTCGAAGGCCTCGAATAAGTCGCCCGCAGTCGGCGGTTTCTCTTTGGGTTAGGGATTCGCGACCGGCGGGACTGGCCGCGATTCCCGCGGTGGAACTCCCGTGGTTGGGCTCGCCGCGACGGAATCGGCCGCGACCGCACTTCTACTCAGTCGTCACTCGGAAGACGGCCGCGAAGAGCCCGCTACCACGTCCGGTAGACTGACCACGCCGAGGACGCGGTCCGAAGCCGAAGCTGTACGTGAACGACCTCGGTGCGGGGGAGCAGTCGGCGCTGGACCGCGATACCGACGAGGCGTGACGAGCCATCCCGCGATCGTCGGTTCGTCCGGACTTTCCAGCACATGCGCGGTCGTACGCCCACGACCTGCCGACGGCTCCCCACGCCCCGCCGACGGCGATGTCCGCCCGTGTGACAGCGGCGTCGGCTGGAGCGGAGCAGACGGCGCATCGACACCATCCAGAGCGCGGTGAGAAGCGCGATCATCCAGAACTCGGCGACGGCTTTCGATACCGAGTTGGGAGACCATACGCGGCGTTCGAGCGGCGCGATAATAGTTATTTCTCCGACAAGAGTGCGCGGAGCGCGTGAGAGCCAGCGACCGACGAGAACGGCCGCCGCGTCGTCGCCGACGTGGGGCGGATGCAGACGCGGACGCCCGCGCCGGCTCAGAACCAGTCGGCGAACGCGCCTTCGAGCAGCGAGTCGGACTGTCGCTCGACGTACTCGCGTTGCATCTCGCGGAGCGCCGTCTCGAAGTCGTCGGCGTCGTCGAGGGCGTCGCGGACGCGAGCGCGCTTCCAGTCGGCCGGCGTGACGCCCGTCTCGACGCGCTTGCGAAGGGGTTCGAGGTAGTAGTTGGCCTCCTCCTCGGAACAGCCCGCCAGCCGAAGCCCGTCGCGGGCGTGGACGAGCAGGTCCTCGTAGAGGTCCGCGCCGGTCGCATCGTCGCCGTCGACGTCTATCCAGCGCAGGTCGCCGTGGGGACCCTCGCGCATCGCGGTGTAGAAGTTCTCCTCAGCGGTCTCCCAGTCGAGGTCGATGACGGGGTGGTCGAGTCGGGGGAGCCGCTCCATGAGGCCCGCGAAGGCGGCCTGAAACGCGACCGAGTCGCGGACGGTCGGCTGGCCCGCGATGGGCCGGAACTCGATGCGGGCGTTGGCCGACGACCGGGACGCGCCGTCGAACACCGGGCGGACCCACCGCCAGTAGGTGCCGTGTTTCCGGCGGAGCGTTGCGAAGTCGTCGTCGAAGCGGTCGCCGCGCTCGACCGACATGGGGACCATCGTGGAGTCCTCGACGACGCGGTCGACGGCGTCTTCGACGGTGTCGAGGTCGCCGGGGAAGGAGACCTTCTCGTGATCGCCGGAGTTGAGCACCGACTCGAACACCGCGATTCGGTTTTCGTCCCAGCTGTCGGCGAGAATCTCCTCGCCCGTCACGTCCTCGTCGTAGAGGTCGGCCGGGAAGAACGGCGAGTTGACGCCGAGCGCGAGGAGCGGGCCGGCGACCCGCAGCGCGTAGTTGAAGTGGTACGGCAGGTCGTCGGCGTGCGGGACCTGATAGTGCGGCTGGATGGACGTGATGAGCGCCTCGGGCATCACGGTGTCCGCTTCGAGCGAGACGTGCGGCGCGTCGAGCGTGAACGACGCTGGGGCGGTCGGTCCGTTGGCCATCGCGTGGTAGCGCACGGAGTTGCTCATGTTCGTCGCGAGGCGGACGCCACCGTCGGTGACGGAGTCGGTCAGGTACTCGCGCGCGCTCTCGCCGGCCGGCGGGATGCTCCACATCCCGTCGGAGACGAGGCGCATCCCCTCCGCGGCGGCGCAGTCGAGCGCGGCGTCGAGTCGGGCGCGGACCTCGGACTCCTGCGCGCGGAGGCCGTGGGGGTTCAGCGGCTGGGGGCTCGTGGTCATCTCGGCGTTGTGGAGCCCCAGTTCCTTCTCGAAGCCCATGAGGCCGAGCAGTCGGCGCGGGACCCGCATGAGCGCGTGCACGTCGTCTTCGCTCGCGGACCAGCGACCGTCGGAGACGGCGTAGAACTCGTACTCCAAGCCGACGATTGACTGGTGGTTGTCGAAGGTCCCCTCGCGCAGTTCGCGCTTGAGCACCTCGGCGTCGGCTCTCGCTTGCGCTTCGAACTCGGCCGCGTCGACCGCGAGCACGTCTTCGACGCGCTCTGCGAGGTCGTCGCTCATACCCGGCGTTCCGGCGTCGAAGCGCCTTCAACTTCCCGGCACTCCGGCCGTTCGACAGCGAATCACATCCCCGACGACTGTCGAGACGCTTTTGCCCCGCGCGGCGATACCCACGGACGATGCAGTTCGCCGAGTTCGCCGCCCGCGCCGCCGAGATAGAAGCCGAGCCAGCGGACCTCGCGGTCGTCTCGCTCCTCTCAGACCTCTTTTCTGACGCCGGCGACGACCTCCCGACGGTCGCCCGGTTCGTCCAAGGCCGCGTCTTCCCGGCGTGGGACTCGACCACGCTCGACATCGGCCCGCGGCTCTGCCACGAGGCCATCGCCCGCGCCGCCGGCCCGAACGTCTCGGCCGACGACGTGGAAGACCGCCTCGCCGACCGCGGCGAAATCGGCGCGGTCGCCGCGAGCTACGACTTCGGCGGCCAGCGCGGCCTCGCCGCCTTCGGCTCTGGCGGACAGGACGGCCTGACCGTCGCCGAAGTCGATTCGGAACTCCGCGCCCTCGCGGCCGCCTCCGGCTCGGGGAGCGAAGAAACGAAGCTCAAGACGCTCTACGGCCTGTTCAACCGGACCGACCCCGACGAGGCGCGCATCCTCGCCCGACTCGTTCTCTCGGAGATGCGCATCGGCGTCGGCGAGGGGACCGTCCGCGACGCCGTCGCGGAGGCGTTCCTGGTCGACCCCGCGGACGCCGCCGCCATCCGCGACGACGACGCCGACTCGGAGACCGAGGCCGCCGCCCGCGACCGCCGAAACGACGCCATCGCCGCCGTCGCCCGCGCCCTGCAGGTGTCGAACGACTACGGCATGGTCGCAGAACTCGCCCGCGACGAGGGCGAGGCCGGTCTCGACGGGGTCCGCCTCGAAGTCGGTCGCCCCGTACAGGCGATGCTGGCGCAGGCGGGCACCGCCGCCGACGCGCTCGACGAGTGGGACACCGCCGCGGTCGAGACCAAGTTCGACGGCGCGCGCGTGCAGGTCCACCGCGACGCCGACGGCGAGGTCTCGCTGTTCTCGCGCAACATGGAGGACGTGACCGACGCGCTCCCCGAGGTGGTCGAGTTCGTCGCGGACGCGGTCGACGAACCCGTCATCCTCGACGGCGAGGTCGTGGCGATGGACGACGACGGCGAACCCCTCCCGTTTCAGGAGATTCTCCGGCGCTTCCGTCGCAAGCACGACGTGGGGCGGATGCGCGAGGAGGTCCGCGTCGAACTCCGGGCGTTCGACTGCCTGCACGCCGGCGGCGACGACCTCCTCACCGACCCGCTTTCCGCCCGCCACGACCGACTGACCGCGGTCCTCGGCGGCGACTCGGCGGCCGTCTCGGACCTCCTCCTCTCGGACGATCCGGACGAAATCGCCGCCTACGAGGCCGACGCCCTCGACGCCGGCCACGAAGGCATCATGCTGAAGAACCCCGACGCGCCGTACTCGCCGGGCGACCGCGGGAAGAACTGGTTGAAGCGCAAGCCCGACGTGGAGACGCTGGACCTCGTCGTCACCGGCGCGGAGTGGGGCGAGGGCCGCCGCGCGGAGTTCCTCGGGACGTTCCTGCTTTCGGCCCGCGTCGAAGCCGACTCGGGCGACGACGCCTTCGAGACCATCGGCAAGGTCGCCACGGGCATCACCGACGAGGAGTTGGCCGAGTTGACCGACCTCCTCGAACCCGAAATCGAACGCGAGGCGGGAAAGGAGGTCGACATCCGCCCGTCGGTCGTCTTCGAGGTCGGCTACGAGGAGATTCAGGCATCGCCGACGTACTCCTCGGGCTACGCGCTTCGGTTCCCGCGGTTCGTCACCGTCCGCGAGGACAAGACCGCCGAGACGGCCGACTCGCTGGACCGCGTGGAGCGACTGGCCGACTCGCAGTGAGCGACGCTCGCCCCGGGTCGCGCCCAAAGGGATTTACTGTCCCAACAGACACATTTTCAGACGGTTCCTACCATGAATCTCGACGCCCTCTGGAGACCGACCCTCCTGTATACGGGTCTCCTCGGACTGCTCACGGTCGGCGCGGTGTATCTCGCGACGCACTCGGGGATGTACATGCTGGCGTTGCTGGGGGCCGGCGTGCTGCTCGTCGTACTCGGCGGCGGGGCCGTGGGTCAGATGGGCCCCAGCAACGTCGAACACGCGGGCGAGAAAGGCGGGACGAACCGGGTCGTCTCGAACGCGGGGCTGTGGTCCCCCGTCGAGACGGACACCTCGCTCCGACTCGCCCTCCTGTTCTACGGGGCCGGCGTGTTCCTGTGGAGCCTCGTCGTGTTCGGCGTCCTGCGGGACACCCTCGTCTGAGTCGGACCCCCGCCGCGCACCCGCCACGTCACTCGTCCTCGCCCGAACCGGCCGATTCGCCCCGAGAGCCGCGCTTTTTACCCCTCGGTTCGAGGTGTCGCGTATGACCATCAAACACGACGGCCTCGACGTGTCGTGGCTCGGCTACGCGACCGTCAGAATCGAGTCGCCCGACGGCTTCGTCGTCTACTTCGACCCCGGCCGCTACGGCGTCCTCGACGACTACTACGCCCGCGACGGCGACCTGATTTTGGTCACGCACAACCACCACTACGACTCCGACGCCATCGAGCAGGTCGCCGACGCCGACGCGACCGTCGTCGCCTTCGAGGGCGTCGACGCCGCGACCATCGACCGCGACGTGGTGCCGGTCGAAGACCTCCCCTACGAGACGGTCCGCGTCGGCGAGGAGGACCACCTCACCGTCGGCGAGGTCGACGTGTGGTCGCTCCCGGCGTTCAACGACCCCGACGGCCCGCACCTCCGCGACGGCGACGTGGTCCACCCCCGCGGGTTCGGCTGTGGCTTCCACATCTCAATCGCCGACCGAACCGTCTTCTGGCCCGGCGACTCCGACGTGCTGGCGGGCCACGAACACCTCGAAGTGTCGCTGTTCCTCGCCAACATCGGCGGGTCGGTCGTGATGGACCGCCGCGAGGCCGCCGACCTCGCTGAGACGCTCGACCCCGACCTCGTGCTCCCGATTCACTACGACACCATCCCGCTTCTCGAAACCGACCCGGACGCCTTCGTCGTGGACGTGGCGAACCGCGGCATCCCGGTCGTCCTCGACGACCCCGACCAAGTCTGAGGGGGCGACCGCGGGACGGACAGCCGAACAGCCGGACGGGCTAGCGAATGGACAGAACGATTTTGCCGCGCCGGGCCGTCGGTTCGGGTATGGACCTCGACTACGGCATGCTCGGCGGCCGGCGGCCCTACTACCGCCTCGGTGACGCCGACGCCGACCCGCTCGTGGTGCTTCCCGGCCTCTCCGACGCCTTCCAGCGCATCGACCCGAACCGCGGAACCGCGGCGGCGCTCGCCGGTCTGTTCCGCGAGTTCGACGACCGCGACGTGTGGGTGGTCGGCCGGCCGCGACACCTCCCGGTCGGGTCGACCACGCGCGACATCGCCGCGGGCTACGCCGGCGTCATCGACGAACAGGACCTGTGGCCGGCGGACGTTATCGGCGTCTCGATGGGCGGTCTCGTCGCCCAGTACCTCGCCGCCGACTACGGCGACTACGTGGACTCGCTGGCCGTCGTCTCCGCCGGGACGCGACTCGGCGGCCACGGCGAGAACGTCGTGACGCGCTGGCGCTCGCTGGCGGGCAAGGGCCGCTGGGCCGAGGTCGTCGCCGACGCGGAACGGGAGTCCGCGACCGGCCTCGAAGCGACGGTCGCCCCGGCGCTCATCGAGGCGGCCGGCCGGGTCGTCGACCTCCGACCCGCCGTCCCCGCCGACGCCGTCGTCTCCTGTACGGCCTGTCTCGAACACGACTCCCGGGAGGTTCTCGGCGACGTCGACGCGCCGACGCTCGTCGCCGCCGGGAGGTCCGACCGACTGTTCCCCGAACCGCGGGTTCGGGAACTCAAAGACGGCGTCGCGGACGCGACGCTCGCGCTGTTCTCCGGGGCGGGTCACAACCTTACGACCAGCGAGCCGCGAACGCTGAACGGCGTCGTCAGGCGCTACTTCGACGGGTTCCGCGGGAACGGGCTATACCCGTAACTGCCCTCCGGAAGCTGACACCCCTGAAACACTCTCGGGGCAACAGGCTCATACAGCGGGCGGCCGTCGGACCGCCATGCGCGACGCCCTCCGGTCGAGCCCGCTTTTCAGCGTCCGTCGGCTCCTCGTCTGTCTCGTCGTCACGCTCGTCGTCGTGACGACCGACGCGCTGTTTTTTCACATCGAACCGACCCGAACCGCCGCGGAGTTCGCAACCGAGGTGGCGGTTCACACCCTCGGCTTCTACGGCGGCTACACGCTCGTTGCACTGTTCAATCGGTCCGGAGCAGGGCGGTAGAAAAGCGGTGACCGGGAGTGATCGGGGTTAGATGATGCCCATCTCGTCGAGGCGCGTCGGCAGGTACTCGTCGGTCACGAAGTCGAGACCGCGGGAGGCCAGCGCCTGCTGTTCGGCCTTCTTGCCGATGTCGAGTTGGAGCTCTATCTGTTCGGTCCAGTAGTCGCTCATGAACCGCGGGTCCTCCAGCTCGGACTGGAGCGCGTTAATGTCGGAATCTGCGAGCGGGTCGGTCGGGAGGTCGTAGTCCACGATGTCCTGCGGCTGGATGCCGACGAACTTCGCCTCGGGCGTGGCGAGATACTCCGAGAGGTGCGCGGACTTGATAGAGCCGTAGGCGACGGAGCCGAAGATGCGGTAGGACCACGGGTCGCCGTCTGTGAACACCACGACCGGCAGGTCGAGTTCGTCGTGCAGGCGCTTGGTGATGCGCCGGGTGGCGCGCGCCGGCTGAGCCGCCGAGGTGGACGACGAGCGCGTTGTAGTCGTCGTCGAAGCCGTTCTCGACGAGTCGGTCGCGCATCCCACCGGTCTCGACGCACATGACGAACTCGACGTCGTGTTCGAGGAACTCGATGGTGTCGGGGTTGTTCGGAATCTGGTAGCCGCCCTGTCCCACGTCCAACTGGCAGTGAATCTCGCGGTCGCCGCGGTTCGTCTGCTCGCGGATTTTGAGGGGGCCCATAAGCTTCGCGCCGGACTCCTCCGGGCGCATGTGGAAGTCCTCGCGCTTGACCTCGCTGACGATTTCCAAGTCCTCGATGAGCTTGTTGGACTCGTCTTGGTCGGAGAAGTGCGCCTCCTCGTTGTCCCACGACTCGGAGATGTAGTACAGCTCACGCAGGGTAGAGGAGCGGTCCTCGTCCAACTGCCGCGCGAGGAACTCGATGGTGTAGGCGGCCTTCAGGAGCTTTCGCGCCCCCCGGACGCTGTTCGCAGAGCGCTTCGAGGTCCGGTCGCCGTACACCCAGACGTTGGCGTCCTCGTCGTACTCGATGTTGCTTTTCGTCCGCGTCGGGAGCGTCATGTGCGGAATCTCCCCCGCGTCGAACTGGTCGTAGAACTCCGCCGCGAGGTCGATGAGACGCTCGCGGGTGCGTTCCTCGGATGTCTTCCGTTCGGATGCCATTATACGTTCACCGTGAGTTTCTCCGTCTCGACGCCGTCGACGTTGATGTCGAACGACGCGTCCTGTGCGACCGAGTACGTGAGCGTCGCCGTCTCACCGGACGACACCTCGGGGTTCCACTTGACGAACCACTCCCCGTCGAGGTCGACCACCGTCGCCTCGCCGTCGAGGCCGCCCGGCTCCGCCGAGACGATGTCCGTGATGTCCGGCGACTCGTTCGTGTTGGAGTAGTTTTTCACCGTGAGCGTCACCTCGCCGTCGTCGACGGCTCGCTCGACGGTCAGGTTGTTCATGATGCGGCCGAGCGCGCCGTCGATGTTGGGCTCCGGTCGGCCGGTGACCTCCGAGAGCTTCGTCGCCATCTGCGGGAGGATGCGGCCGAGGACGTCCTGTTTCTCGCGGCGCTTCTGGAGCGACCGCCGCTTCGAGAGGTAGGACTTGAGGTCGCGGGCCGCCTCGCGGATGGCGAGTTCGACCTCGTCTTGAATCGCCGGCACGTCCGCGAGCGCGTCCTTCGACTCGCTCGTGAAGGGGACGTTCGTGGAGGCGACGTGGACCATGAGGACCGCGGGGCCGCTCGGCATGCCGGTGCCGCCGGGTTGGTCGAGGCCGTAGTTCCGCCAGCCGATGTCCTTGACGACGTGGGTGATGGTACACGCGCCCTGCTGGTAGACGAGCGGGACGCGGTTGGCGAAGCGGAGCAGGTCGATTTTCCCCTCGGACTTCAGTTCGCCGCCGTAGGCGATGCCGGCCTCGACGATGAACGGGTCGCCGCCGTGGACCTCGGCGTCGCGGGTCGCCGCGGCGTAGAAGTCGGCGTCGAACTCCTTTTTCAGGCCGGCTTCCACGAGGTCGGCGGAGATTGGAGAGAGGCAGTCCGTCGGCGGCGCGAGGATGTCCGTCTCGCGCATCGCGTCGAGCAGGTCGCGGGCCACGTCGCGGTCGTCGGCGACCTCGCGGACCTTCGGCACCTCGTCGGAGACGGTGCGCATCCGCGACCAGACGGCGTCGGCGATGTTCTCCTGTGCAGTCTCGCCGTAGGTCTCGTCCTCGCGTTCTTTGGTTCGCTCGGCGGCCCACGCGACGAACTCGGCCACGTCGTCGCGGGTGGCGCGGTCGGCCGGGCCGGTCGTCTCGGCGAACTGCGTGGCGATAGAGCGCGCCATCGACACCTTGCCGGCGTCGTCTTTCTGCGTGGTCGTCACGTCGTCGATGATAGCGTACACGTCGCCCTCGCGGTCGTCGGTGAGGACGGGCCACAGCGCCTCGACGACGTTCTCGCGGACCGTCTCGCCGAACGAGGTGTCGGTCTCCTCGCCGACCGTCTCGGCGACGTTTCCGACGATGGTGACGAGTTCGCCGTGGGCGATGCGGTCCTTGCCGACGACGATATCCACCAGTTCGTCGGCGAACGCCGCGGTCGCCTCCTTGCCCTTGTTGGAGACGGCGTCCTCGACGACGGCGACGAGTTCGTCCGCCTCGGTCGCGTCGGGCGTTCGCCACGTCATCTCGCGGCCGAAGTGCCGGTCGCGGAAGGCGTCGTGAACCTTGTCGGAGGTCTTCGCGCCGACGCGGGTGAACTCCTCTTGGAGGAAGCCGGAGACGGAGTACGACTCGGTCGCCGCGAGCATCTTCAGGAGCGTCCCGAGTTCGACGCCGTGGGGGTGGGGCCGAATCTCCTTCGTCTGCTTCGGAAGCTGGTCGGTCGCCCGCTCGAACTTCATCGGCTCGTCGAGGCCGGGTTCCCGGAGTTCGATGCGGGCGTGAGGGGTTGACGACCGCCGTGTGGAGGATGTAGTCGTGGAGCTGTTGGCGGGCGCGCATGTTGGCTTCCATCTCCAACTCGATGCGCGTGCCGTGGGGGCGGTCCCACGAGGTCGTCTTCTCGGTGCGAATCTCGGGTTCGTTCTGGTCCGTGTTGATGACGAGTTCGAAGTACTCGGCGTCCTCCGAGCCCTGCGTCCGGCTCGTCACCTTGGCGGGTTTCCCGCTCGTCAACTGCGAGTAGAGGACCGCCGCGGAGATACCGATACCCTGCTGGCCGCGGGACTGTTCGCGCGCGTGGAAGCGAGAGCCGTAGAGGAGCTTCCCGAACACTTTGGGCACCTGCTCTTTCGTGATGCCCGGCCCGTTGTCCTCGATGACGAGGCGGTAGTAGTCGCCCGCCTCGGCGATTTCCACGTAGATGTCGGGCTGGATGCCCGCCTCCTCCGTGGCGTCGAGCGCGTTGTCCACCGCTTCCTTGACGGCGGTGACCAACCCGCGGGCTCCGCTGTCGAAGCCCAACATGTGCTTGTTCTTCTCGAAGAACTCGGCGATGGAGATCTCCCGCTGGCCCTTCGCCAGCTCCTCTGCGATCCCCGGCTCGTCACCGAGTGTCGACTGGAACGAGGTCATTTCCTGATGCGCATCTACCCAGTCCCGCGTTAAGTACTCACCGGCAACGGAGTGAAAGTGAAAGTCCGGCGTTGACGCGCTTCGCGGGCTGTCCACAGCGGAACGACGAATCATGTTACACAGAGTCACCCACGAAACGCGCGTCAGCGCAGCCGAAATCGCCGGACGCGGAAACCGCTACGCGGGACTCCAGTAAGTAGTACGCGCCCGCGCGTGCGAGGCTTTAAGGGACGGGCTATCCTAGGCCAGTTCAGATGTCACAGGATAACGAGTACGGGGCCGGACAGATTCAGGTCCTCGAAGGGCTTGAAGCCGTTCGAAAGCGTCCGGCGATGTACATCGGGTCCACCGATTCTCGCGGACTCCACCACCTCGTCTACGAAGTCGTCGACAACTCCATCGACGAGGCGCTTGCGGGGCACTGCGACGCCATCGAGGTCGCCCTCCACGAGGACGGCTCTGTCAGCGTCACCGACAACGGCCGCGGGATTCCGGTAGATACGCACGAACAGTACGACCGACCCGCGCTGGAGGTCATCATGACCGTCCTCCACGCCGGCGGGAAGTTCGACAACAAGTCCTACCAGGTCTCCGGCGGCCTCCACGGCGTCGGCGTCTCCGTCGTCAACGCGCTGTCGAGCGAACTCGAAGTCGAGGTCAAACGCGACGGCGCGGTGTGGACACACCGCTTCGAGTTCGGCGAACCGCAGGTCGACCAGTTCGAGCGCGTGCGCGACCTCGAACCCGACGAGGACACCGGGACGACCATCCGATTTTGGCCGGACGACGGTATCTTCGAGACGACCGAGTTCGACTTCAAGACGCTCGAAAACCGTCTGCGCGAACTCGCGTTCCTCAACTCCGGCGTCGAGATTTCGCTCGCCGACGAGCGGACCGACGAGTCGAGCACGTTCCTCTTCGAGGGCGGCATCCGCGAGTTCGTCGAGTACCTCAACGAGACCAAGACGGCCCTCCACGACGACATCATCTACTACGACGACGAGTCGGAGGGCATCGAGGTCGAAATCGCCATGCAGGCGACCGACGAACTGCAGGGCTCGATTCACGCCTTCGCCAACAACATCAACACCCGCGAGGGTGGCACGCACCTGACCGGGTTCAAGACGGCGCTCACCCGCGTCGTCAACGACTACGCGAACACCCACGACATGCTGGACGACCTCGACGGCGACAACCTCCGCGGCGAGGACGTTCGCGAGGGGCTCACCGCCGTCATCTCCGTCAAGCACCCCGACCCGCAGTTCGAGGGCCAGACGAAGACGAAACTCGGTAACTCCGAGGTCCGCGGCATCGTCGAGAGCGTCACCCACCAACAGCTCGGAACGTTCTTCGAGGAGAACCCGGACACCGCGACGGCCATCATCTCGAAGGCCGTCGAGGCCGCCCGCGCCCGCAAAGCCGCGAAACAGGCCGAAGAGCTCACCCGCCGCAAGTCCGCGCTCGAATCCACTTCGCTGCCGGGGAAGCTCGCGGACTGTCAGAGCCGCGACCCCGCCGAGTCCGAACTGTTCATCGTGGAGGGCGACTCCGCGGGCGGCTCGGCCAAGCAGGGCCGCGACCGCAAGTTCCAGGCGATTCTGCCCCTCAAGGGGAAGATTCTGAACGTCGAGAAACACCGCCTCGACCGCATCCTCGAAAACGACGAGATACGGGCGCTCATCACCGCCATCGGCGGCGGCGTCGGCGACGAGTTCGACATCGAGAAGGCGCGCTACCAGCGGCTCATCCTGATGACCGACGCCGACGTCGACGGCGCGCACATCCGGACGCTGCTGCTCACGCTCCTGTACCGGCACATGCGCCCGCTCATCGAGGCCGGCTACGTGTACGCGGCCCAACCGCCGCTGTACCGCGTTCGCTACCGCGGCAACACCTACGACGCGATGGACGAGGCCGAGCGGGACCGCATCATCGAAGAAGAGTGCAACGGCAACCCCACGCAGGTCCAGCGGTTCAAGGGACTCGGCGAGATGAACCCCGACCAGCTGTGGGACACGACGATGAACCCCGAAAACCGCGTCCTCAAGCGCATCACCGTCGAGGACGCCGCCGCCGCCGACCGGATGTTCAACATCCTGATGGGCGACGCCGTCGGGCCGCGAAAGCAGTTCATCAAGGACCACGCGAACGACGCCGAATGGGTAGACATCTAATATGAGTTCTGACGCACCAGATTCTTTCGAACCGGGCGCGGGTATCGCGGCCGAAGTCAAGAACGCGCGCATCGAAGACGAGATGGAGCAGTCGTACATCGACTACGCGATGTCGGTCATCGCGGGTCGGGCGCTCCCCGACGTTCGCGACGGCCTGAAGCCGGTTCACCGGCGCATCCTGTATGCGATGCATCAGGCCGGCGTGACCTCCAACTCGTCGCACCGCAAGTCCTCGTCCATCGTGGGCGAGACGATGGGTGACTACCACCCCCACGGCGACTCCGCCATCTACGACACCCTCGCGCGCATGGCGCAGGATTTCTCCATGCGCTACCCGCTCGTCGACGGGCAGGGTAACTTCGGCTCCGTCGACGGCGACCCGCCGGCCGCGATGCGGTACACGGAGGCGCGGATGTCCCCCATCGCCGAGGAACTCCTCGACGACATCGACAAGGACACCGTCGACTTCCAGTCGAACTACGACGACCGCAAACAGGAGCCGACGGTCCTCCCGTCGTCGTTCCCGAACCTGCTCGTCAACGGGTCGTCCGGCATCGCGGTCGGGATGTCCACGAACATCCCGCCGCACAACCTCGGCGAGGTCATCGACGCCACCGTCGAACTCATCGAGAACCCCGACGCGACCATCCCGGACCTGATGGAACACGTCAAGGGCCCCGACTTCCCGACCGGCGCGAACATCGTCGGCCGCAACGCGGTCCACAAGGCGTACAAGACGGGTCGCGGCCGCGTCCGCGTCCGCGCCGACTACGACGTGTTCGAGGAGGAAGGCCGCATCGTCATCAACGAACTCCCGTATCAGGAGAACAAGGCCCGCCTCATCGAGCGCATCGCCGACGACGTGAACGAGGGGAAAATCGAGGGCATCCGCGACATCCGCGACGAGTCCGACCGCGACGGCATCCGCGTCGTCATCGAACTCAAGCGCGGCGCGATGGCCGAGGTCGTCAAGAACCAGCTTCTCGACAACCACCTCGAATCCACGTTCGGCGTCATCAACCTCGCGCTCGTCGACGGTCAGCCGCAGGTGCTGACGCTCAAGGAGACGCTCGAACACTACCTCGACCACCGCCGCGACGTGGTCCGCCGGCGCTCCGAGTACGAACTCGCCGAGGCCGAAGACCGCGCGCACATCCTCGAAGGCCGCCTGAAGGCCCTCGACAACATCGACGACGTGGTCGAGACCATCCGGAACTCCGAGAGCCGCGACGACGCGAAGGCCGCGCTCCGCGGCGAGGTCGAAGTCGAAGTCGACGGCGAACCCCTGCCGACGTTCGACTTCTCCGAAGAGCAGGCGAACCACATCGTCTCGATGCAGCTCGGCTCGCTCACCTCGATGGAGGCGGCCGAAATCGAAGACGAGTACGAGGACGTACAGGCGACCATCGAGCGCCTCGAAACCATCCTCGGCGACCAGTCGGAACTCGACGCGGTCATCGAGTCCGAACTGCTCGACATCAAAGACGAGTACGCCGACGACCGGCGGACCTCCTTTGTCGCCAACACCGGCGAGGTCACCCGCGCCGACCTCATTCCCGAGGAAGACGTGGTCGTCGTCGTCAGCGAGGACGACTACATCAAGCGGATGCCGGTCTCGCGGTTCCGCGCCCAGCACCGCGGCGGTAAGGGCATCATCGGGACGGACCTCAAGGAGGGCGACAACGTCTCGTCGGTGTTCGTCACGAACACCCACGACGACCTGCTCTGTTTCACCAACCACGGACAGGTCTACCAACTCAAGGCCTACCAGGTGCCCGAGATGTCGCGGACCGCCCGCGGGAAGTCGGCGGTCAACCTGCTCGACTTCGACGACGGCGAGGAGATCACCGCCGTCGTCAACTGCGACGACCTCGAAGACATCGAGGGCTACCTGACGATGGTGACCCAGAACGGCTACATCAAGCGGACCGGCACCGACCGGTTCCAGAACATCCTCTCGACGGGCATCATCGCCACCAAACTCGACGAGGGCGACGAACTCGTCGACGTGGAGGTCACCGACGGCGAAAGCGACCTCGTCATCGGCACCGAACAGGGGATGTCCATCCGCTTCGACGAGGACGAAGTGCGCGCGATGGGTCGCTCGGCCCGCGGCGTCCGCGGCATCAAACTCGACCGGCGACGACGTGGTCGCCGGCGTGGCCGCCATCGACGAGGCCCACCACAGCTGGATTCTCACCGTCACCGAGAACGGCTACGGGAAGCGCACGGACCTCGACGCCTACCGCAAGCAGTCCCGAAACGGCAAGGGGCTCATCGACATCAAGACCAACGAGCGGAACGGCCCGGTCTGCGCCATCAACACGGTCGGCGAGGGCGACCACCTCGTCGTCATGTCCGACGAGGGCCAGATTCTCCGGACCCCCGTCGAGGACATCTCGACGGTCGGCCGCAACACGATGGGCGTCATCGTGATGGACCTCGACGAGGGCGACGACGTGGCCTCCGTCGACGTGATTCCGGCCGCGATGACGACCGAAGACGAGGAACTGGACGACGTGGAAGGGGACGCGGAAACCGACGCGGACGACGAGTAAGTCGGCTCTCCCCGACGACGGATTTCTCTTTTGCTGACTCCCACCGGAGAGCCGCGGCGCCGACCGCAACTCCCCGAAGGCATTTACCCCGGCCGAGGGGTTGTCTCGGCATGAGCGTGCGACCGCGGTCGAGAGTCGTCGGCGTCTCGGCGCTCGCGTTCGTCGTCGTCCTCGGCGGTCTGACCGTGCTTCGGGCGTGGAACCTCGAACCGCCGACGCACGTGCAGTCGCTCGTCGTCGACGCGGGCGCGGTCCTCGTCGTCGCCGGCGTCGCGTCTCACGCCGCCCGTGGGGAGCGCATCGGTGAACGGGCCGGCGAGGGTATCGTGCTCGCCTTCGGCCCGTGTCTCGGCTTCGCGGTCAACCTGTTCGTCCCGGTTTCGACGATGGAGTCGCCGCTGTGGCTCGCGTACCCGCTCGTTACCGGCGCGGTGCTCGCGCTCGCGCTCGGCGGTCTCGGAGCGGTTGTCGGGCACGCCGTTCGAGTCGTGAAAGCGAGAAAAACCAGCGACAGCGCGTCGTAGCTCCTATTTCTCGACGTCCGACGGCTCTCTGGTCAGGTCGTAGGTGTAGTGTCGCGGCTTGCGGTCCCGGAGCCAGTCGCGGAGCGGTTCGACCCGCGGGCGGTAGGTGAGCGTCGACCCGAGCGCGGTGAGCGGGAGGAACTTCGCCGCCTCGATTTCGTCGTCGGGGTCGCTCGGCGACGGCGTCGGGTCGTCGGCGACGGGCGTCGCGTGGTAGAACCGCTGGAGATAGATGCGACGGTCCGGGGCGCGAATCTCGCTCGTGAACGCGAGCGACTGGATTTCGACTTCGACGCCGGTCTCCTCTGCGGCCTCGCGGGCGGCCGTCTCGAAGAAGAACTCCCCGGGTTCGGAGCCGCCTTTCGGCAGTCCCCAGCGGTCCTTCTCGTAGACCGCGAGCACCGAGTTCTCCTGTAGGACGACGACGCCGGCGGCCAGGTCGTGCGGGGCGGGGGCTTCTCTCGGCGTCGACATCAGAGGATGCGCTTGCCGAAGGCGCTTGCGGCGAGTTCGGTCGCGAGCGTCGCGGTCTCGTTGTGCTCGTCGAGGATGGGGTTGACCTCCACGAGTTCGAACGAGCGCATGGCCTCCGAGCGGGCGACGAGTTCCATCGCCGCGTGGGCCTCGCGGTAGGTCACGCCGCCGCGGACGGGCGTCCCGACGCCGGGGGCCTCGCGGGGGTCGAGCCAGTCGAGGTCGAGGCTGACGTGGACCCCGTCGGTGCCGTCGGTCGCCACGTCGAGGGCGTCGTTCGTCACCTCGGTGACGCCGCGCTCGTCGATGTCGGACATCGTGTACACAGTCACGTCGCTGTCGCGAATCGCCTCGGCCTCCGCGCCGTCGACGGAGCGCAGGCCGACGATGGCGACGTTCTCCTCCGCGAGGCCGGCGGCGTTCGCCCACTCGACGCCCGCGAAGTCGCCGACGCCGAGCGCGGCGGCCAGCGGCATGCCGTGGACGTTCCCGGACGGCGAGGTGCTCGGCGTGTTGAAGTCGCCGTGGGCGTCGAACCAGATGACGCCGATGTCGGCGTCGCGGGCGCTCCCGACCAGCGAGCCGATGGCGATGGAGTGGTCGCCGCCGAGCGCGAGCGGGGTCGTCCCCTCGTCGAGCGCGGTCGAGACGGCGTCGGCGAGGCTCGTCGTCACCTCTTCGACCTCCTGGACGTGTTTGGCGTTCGCCGCCCCGGCGTCCGCGTCCCGCGTCGCGTGGTGCGGGACCGCGAGGTCGCCGGCGTCCGTCGGCGAGACGCCCGCGGACTCCAGTTCCCCCGCGAGTCCGGCGTATCGAATCGCGGAGGGTCCCATGTCCACCCCGCGTCGATTGGCACCGTAGTCCGTCGGTGCACCCAGAATTCTGACGTTCCGTTCCATAGCTGATGCACTCGTTCGGGGCGTTTAGTGGCATCGGAAAAACACCCTTATCAATAATGCCGTGCGGCGCCCGACGGGTACGCCCACCTCGCTTTTGCACGGCGAGGTCGTACCGAGTCTCATGCGGCACTTACAGATTCGCGTCGAGGCGGGGGAACTCGACGCGGTCGTCGATGCGCTCCGAGGGGAGGACGTCGACCCGGTGACGCTGCCGGTCTACAGGGCCGACGGCGACGAACCCCAGTCGTATCTCGTCGAATTCCCGCTGCCGACGGAGGCGGTCGACAGAATCAGAGAGACGCTCTCCGAGGCGGGCTTCGAGGAGGACCACCTCGTCATCGGCAACATCGAGTCGGCGACGACGCCGCACTACGACCGACTCGTCGAGCGGTACGTCGAGGGCGACGAGGAGGAAGAACGCGTCTCGAACGAGGAGATTCTGACGAAGGCGCACGACCTCAACCCCCAGCCGACGGCGTACTACGCGATGACGGTTCTGAGCGCGCTCGTCGCCACCGCGGGGCTGTTGCTCGACTCGGCCGCGCTCGTCGTCGGGTCGATGGTCATCGCCCCGCAGATCGGCGCGGCGCTCATGGCCAGCGTCGGCGCGGCGCTCGGGGACGACGCGATGTTCACGGGAGGCGTTCGGTCGACGGTTATCGGACTGACCGTGGCCATCGCCGCCGCCGCGGCGCTGGGGTGGGGGCTCAAGACGGCGCAGTTCGTGCCGGCGGCGCTGAACGTGACCACGGTTCAGCAGTTAGCGAGCCGGTCGTCACCGGGGCTGTTGACGCTCGTCGTCGCGCTCTGTGCGGGAGCCGCCGGCGGCGTCGGGTTGGCGACCGAACTCCCGGTCTCCATCGTCGGCGTCGCGGTCGCGGCCGCGACCGTTCCC
>NZ_JPES01000052.1:0-36538 GCF_000730175.1 Haloferax sp. ATB1
CCGTCGGGGCGAGCGGTCGCTTCCGACGCGCGCCGCGTGCCCCCGTCGCTACTCGCGACCGTCACGGTGTAGTCGGTGAGCACGAGCCACTTGGTCTCTTTTTCGACGCCGTGTAGCGGGCGCTGACAGTTCGGACACTCCGGACTGGTGAGCAGCGCGAGGTCGATGGTCTCTCCGCAGTGTTCGCAGTCTCCCTCGTGGGTATCGGCCTCCTTTGCGGCCTGTTTCACCCGCCTCAGCTGCTCGCGCTCGGCGCGTATCTCCCGTATCTCGGCCCCGTACTGCGTCTCTATCTCCTTGAGCTTCGTCTCGACGCGGTCGTCGGTCTCGACGAGGTGCTCGAGAATCGTCTGGAGGTTCTCGAACTCGTCGTCGAACCGCGCGTCGAGCGTTTGGTGTCGCTCGCGGAGGGTGGATTCGACCGCGTCGAGTTCGGCCGGCAGGTCCTCGACATCGTCGAGCGCGGCTTCTACCTCGTCGAGTTCGGCATCGACCTCGTCCAGTCGCGTCGTGAGCGTCTGAACCGACTGTTCGAGGCGCGCGCGCCGCTGTGCTTCCGTCTCGACCTCCGCTTCGAGCCCCTCGATGAGTTCAAGGACCTCGGCTAGTTCGTCGTCGCTCACGGGCTTGTTCGGTTCCGTATCATCTCTGGACGGCGAGCGCGTTGCGCGCTTCGCCTCGCCGGGTCTCCCGTCCGAGGCGGGGCTGTCTCGACCCAGCAGTTCCGTGATTTCGTTGAGTTGCCAGTGCGACGCGAGCAACTCTTGGCACAACTGGTCACGCGATTTACCGGTCTCGCTCATTCGCTGGTCCAGCCAGGCTTCGAACGACGACGGACTCTCGTCCGCTGGGTCGTTGTCGACGGGGTCGGAGGCCATGTTCTGTACTGCCTCACAAAACCTATCGGTCGCTAGGACAAAAGTTTTCTTGCGCCTCGACTTATCTGGCCGCATGAACGTCCCGCGAGTGCCGCGTTCCCCTCTCGATAATGGGATTTGACGACCGCCTTGAGCTCTTCGTCACGCAGCAGGCTCGGGTGCTGGTCGCCGTCCTCGCCATCGCGGGCGTCGCGTGTCTGGTCGCCGCCGGCTACGTCTTTCTCACGCCGACGACCCAGACGGTGACCGAAGAGACGAACGTGCAATCGGTCGAGACCGGCGTCGACACGCGGGCGGTCGTCACCCAGGACACGACGCTCTACGAGCGTGGATCGACGCTGGAGAACCGCTCTATCTACTTCATGACGATTTCGCCCGACGTGTCGTTCCGCGTTCACACCGACGTGCCAGCGAATCAATCGGTCAACGTCACCCAGCGATTGGTCCTTCGCACCGTCGGCGTCCGAGACGGCTCGCCGTTCTACGAGAACGAGACCGTCCTCGTGGACGACCGGACGACCGTCACCAACGGAACCGCCGTCAACGCGCCCGTACTCAACGTCTCCGCGCTCGACCGCGACCTCCAGCAAAAGCGGACCGAGACCGGCGGCGTCGGGCAGTTCAGGACGAGTCTCAACCTCACGGTGACGTACCAGACGGGCTCGTACAGCGGGACGCTCGAAGCGAGCACGCCGCTCGTGTTCTCTGGGCGGGCCTACTACCTCGAACGGTCGCTGGCCGACGACCGGCGGCACTCGACGACCGTCGCGCGGAGCGTGACGCAACCGTCGACCCCCGTCGAGTACGGCGGACTCGCCGCGGCCGCGCTGGTGCTGTTCGGACTCGCGGGCCTCGTCATCCGCACCGAGTACCGAAGCGACCCCGAGGAACTCCGCACGAAAATCTCACACAGTCGTCACGAGGAGTGGATCTCCCGCGGCGAGTTCCCGACGGACGCGAACAAGCCGTACATCTCGATTCTCACCCTCGAAGACCTCGTCGACGTGGCCATCGACACGAACCGTCGCGTCATCTTCGACCCCGAAATCGAGACGTACGCCGTCATCGACAGCAGCGAGATCTACTACTACTCGCTCGACGAGACCAACACGCACGCGTGGCTCAATCTCTGAGCCGGCCCTTCGAACGTGACCGCCCTACGGCGGCCGTTCGAGGTTTTCGAACTGGTAGCGTCGGTTCGTCACGGCGTGGTACGCCGCCGAGAGGCCGAACGCTGCGACGATGACGGTCGGGTAGGCGAGAAGCGGAACCGTCCCCGTCGGGAGCACGTCGGCCCACAGGGCCGCCACGATGAGACTCGACAGGACCGACAGGCCGAGGTAGTACACCCCCCACGGAACCGAGTTCTCGGGGACGATATCCATGTAGATATCGAGGCGCTCCATGCGCTCCGTGAGTTCGACTTCGCCCCGGTCATAGCGGAGGACGCCGGCCTGTTCGAGCCGCGGCAGGTGCGTCTGCTGGAGCGATGTGTAAACGGTCTTTCGCTCGGCGGAGGTCAGGTCCGGAATCTCCTTGTCCTGTTCCCACGCCGCGACCTGCTCTGCGAGGTCCGAGAGCTCGACCGAGCCGTCGGCTCGCTTGCAGTAGTGGAGGGTGTATCGACGGCGGTGGTTGCTCATCAGGTCGAAGATCTCGTCGCGCGTCAGCGCGTCGTCGTCCTCGCCGCCGTCGTCGGTATTCGAGGCTGACGCGCGGCCGAGCAACCCGCCGGCACCGCTGGGACTCATCTCTCGACCGTCGATACTGCCCCGCCGCACATAGTTCCTCTGCTGTCAGCGGCCGCACAGATACCGCCTCGCCGGCGTACGGACGGCACCAGCCCGATTAGTCGCCGGAGCTCGACGACTCTCGCTCGACGTGAATCCGCAGCGTGGCATTGTACGTCCCGGGGTCCGGAAGGTCCTCCAGCGTGCTCGGTCCGGTCCACGGGATGAGGTTGAGTTGGAGGCCGAACGGGACCGACTCGCCCGGTTCGAGGACTCCCTCTGACCCCGATACCGCCGGGCTCACGTCGAGGAGGTCGTCTCCGTCCGTTCCCGGGGCGAGCACCTCGTCTCCGGCGGTGACTTGGAGTGCCGCCTCGACGTCTTCGAGCGTCGAGTCCGAAAGCGAGTCGCTCGTCACGTCGAACTCGAAGTAGACGCCGTCGAGGTCCACCTCGCTGACGTTGGTGAGGCTGACGATGTCCTCGAAACGCGTGATGGCGCGCTTGTTGACGCCATTCTCGTCGCCGCCGGGGGTGAGCCGCGTCACGTACCCCGAGGCGTCCGTCTCGACGTGAATCGGCGGGTCGTTCGTCGCCGTGAGAGAGAGGTAGTCGGGCGCGACGATGCGAAAGCTCGCTCCCGACGTCGATTGGGTCGTCGTCGTGGCGCTGACGCCGAGAACGCCGCCGACGATGAAGAAATTGCTGAGGAGAAAGAGGGTCTGGCGGCGTGTGGGCATTGGTTCTCTGTCTCGTGTTCTCCCGGAGCGCTACGCGCTCGGGTCGGTCTGTGTCGCGACCGCGGTCACTTCGTCGATGAGCGTGATGCTCTTGCTGTTGTTCCCGAAGTCGCCAGGTGAGAGGGCGTCTTCGATGCTACTCGCCGTCGTGTCCACGTCAAGCCTGACGGACTCGGTCCCGAGCGGGGAGACCGCAACGTAGTTCGCCGGTTCGGTGGAATCGGACGACGTATCTGTTGAGACGGTCTGCTCCGTCGAACTGCCGTGTTTGAACTGGAAGGCGGTGTACGCCTCTTGTTCCGTGATGCCACCGTCGGTGACAGCCGTGCCGAGCGTGGTGAACTCGAAGCCGACGTAGTAGTCGTCGTCTGAGTTGTTGTTCGTGATATCCAGGATATTCCCGAGGCCCGTGATCTGGTCCGCTTCAACGGCGACCTGAATCTCGACCATATCGCCGGTGAGCGTGCTCGACCGGTCGATGACGTGGACCTTGGGAAGTTCGTCCGGTTCGAGGGCCTCGAAGTCGATGTTCCCGTCGCTCGTCCCCGCGTCGGGGAACGTCGTAACGTCGCTTCCCGGGTTGTCCGGAACCGTAATGGAGATGTCCGCCCCCGGCGAGACGACGCGGAAACTCCCGTCTTCGTTCGACGAGAGCACTTCGGTCGCGCCCGTCCCGAGGACCGTCCCGGTTCCGACTGCGAGCGTTCCAATCGCGGTGATAACGGTGCGTCGTTTCATTGTGTCGTGTTCTATGATTGGAGTGTGTTAGTTGTCGAGTGGGTCATTGCGGCTGGTTCGAAGCTCTTCACGACGACTGCTCGGTCGCGACGATGGTCAGCGACGGGTCGGCGTCGATAGAACCCGCGTTGTTCAGTGTCGAGTCCGTCGTGTCGATTTCGACGTCGAGCGCCGCGGAGCTGCCGCTACTCAAGTCGACCGTGCTGCCGGAGCCGATTGCATCGGTGCTGGCGTCGCCCACGTAGAATGTCACGACGGCGACTTCGTTATAGCTCCCGTCGCCGAAGACGAACGATGCGTTTCCGGACGCCGTCGGACTGTTGCTTGGTGCGTCGGTCGACACGCCGACCGTCGCCCCGGTCCCGTCGGCCGAATTGTTCGTGATGGTGACAACGTCAGAGAGCGTCGTGACTGCGTTCTGGTTGAAGCCGCGGTCGGTGGAGTCGTCCGCGCCACCGAGATTGATGGTCAGCGTGTCGCTGTTGTCGTTGCTGACGTAGTTGTCGTCGCCTTCAATGGTGAGGTAGGCGTTCGCGTCGCCTGCCGTGTCCACGCTCACTTCACGCGCCGCACTCACGGTCGTAAAGGCGCCCGTTCCCACGAGTGCGCCGCCGCCGCCGACGAGCGCTCCGAGTCCGATCAAGATGTTGCGTCTGTTGATTGCCATGGTTGTGTTCTCCCTGACACAGGTGACTGCGTCGTTATCTCTTCCATCAGGACCTACCCACTTTGTATTCCGGTGCTTGAACGAGTTCTCGGTCGTCGTTCCGTTCGACAAGCCCGGCTTTCTCCCCGACGACCCCCGTTCAAGCCCACCTTTCAGGGGGCATTTTCGGCGCTCAAGCGAGGGTTTAAGACAGCGAAATCGGCTCGTAGTCTGTCGATTTCCGTTCGAACTCGATATTTGTGGGTCGCTTTTCATGACTCTCGGTAACACATAATCTGAAACATGCCACCATTGGACACGACATACTAGCACACCGGAACCGATGGTCACCCCACGTCGTGATGTGTGGCGGACGAGACGGCGATAGCTAATTACGGGTTCACACGTAGTGTTTCACACACGCCGTGAAACTCAGCGACGTCCTCGAATACGCGGTGCTCGGACTCCTCGTCCTCGCCGTCGTCGCGCTCCTGTTCGGGCAGGCGCTCGGCCAGCCGGTGCTCCTCGGCTACGTCGAGACGGGGAGCATGGCACCGACGATGGAGCCCGGCGACGGGTTCGTCGCGGTCCCGTCGATTCTCCTCGAAGACCCCGAATCCGGCGACGTGGTCGTGTTTAACGCGCGCGAACTCCACGGCGGCGGGCTGACGACCCACCGGGTGGTCAGGTGGACCGAAGAGGGGTACATCACGCGCGGCGACGCCAACCCCTTCACCGACCAAGAGAGCGTCGAGCCGCCGGTCAAGCGCTCGCAAATCGTCGCCGAGGCGCTGCAGGTAAACGGGAACGTCGTCGTCATTCCGCAACTCGGTGCCGTCGTGGGGGCGGTAAACGGGCTTGCGACCGGCGCGTTCGACCTCATCGGGAGCCTGCCGGGGTTCGAGAGCGCCGCCGACGGGGAGCCCTCGCCCATGTTCCTCGTCGCCATCGGCGGGATTCTCATCGCGCTGAGCCTCGTGTTCGACGGCTCCGGTGGCGGGCGCAAACAGAGTTCGCACAACCGTCGCCGCCCGGACTACTACACGAGCGGCGTCGTTCTCTTCCTGCTCGTCGTCATCGTCGTCACGCCCGCGACGCTGAGTATGGTTCTCGGGTCGGGGCCGACCGAACTGACCATCGTGAGCTCCGAGTCGCCGAACGAGAACCCGCTCGTCGTCGGCGTCGGCGAGACGACGGTCATCGACTACACGCTGACGAACAACGGCTACGTCCCGATTATTACTGTCCTCGAATCCCGTGACCCGGGTGTCTCCTTCGGTCAGTCCGTGTTCGTGGTCTCCGGGAAGGGCTCGCGAAACACGACGCTCACCATCCAAGCACCGAACCAGACCGGCGCGTACGACCGCGAAATACGCGAGCAGCTGTACGTTCCCGTGCTCCCGCAGACAGTCATCCTCGGCTTACACGAGGTCCACCCTATCCTTGCAATCGCGGCTATCGACGCCGTGTTGGCGTTCGTGACGCTCCTCGTGAGCATCGTCGCGCTCGGTCTCGGTCCGATTCGGTTGCGCTCGACGGGCCGGAACGTCTCGCTCATCGAGCAGTTCAGACGCAAGTATCTGTGAGTGCGCTGAAGGCCGGCAGCCTGCCACGTCCGGCGCTCCCGACTTCGACTACCCGCGAACCTGTCCGGCGCTCGGCGTTCCGGTCACTCCCGCGCCACCGGGGTCGTAGTCGAGGATGTCGTCTCGGTCTTCGACTTCGAGGCCGTCGACCGAGAGCGTCGCCGACGCGTCGCCGAGTTCGACGGTGATTTCCGCGTTCGTGGTGCGCAGGTCGGCGTCACGGAGGAACACGTCGCCGTCGGCCGAAAGCGACACGTCCGCGTTCGTCGTCTCGAAGACGCTCTCGTTCGCGCGGAGTTCGCCCGCGGATTCGACGGTAATCTGCGCGTTCTTCGTCTCGACCGTCGCGCCGTCGAGCGTCACGTCGCCGGTCCCCGACTGGAGTTCGATTTGGGCGTTCTTCGTCTCGATGGACGCGCCCGCGGCACCGACGCGCTCGCCAGTGAGGTCAATCTGTTTCTCCCCGTGGACCGTCGCGTCCTCGATGTCGAGGAGGCCGTCGGCGGCGTCGAGCGAAATCTGTCCGTTGACGACCGTAATCGAGGCGTTCCGCGCCGACACCGCTCCCCGCTCACCTCGATGTCGCGGTTCTGGTTCTGGAGGCTCGCGTCGCGGATGTCCACCGAACCGTCGTCGGCCGCGAGTTCGATTTTCCCGTTTCGCGCGCTGATGGTCGCGCCGCGGGCCTGAACTGACTCGCCGGAGACGGTGACCTTGCCGTTCTGGTTATCGAGCGTCGCTCCCGTGACGTTCACGGGACCGTCGTCGGCTGCGAGTTCGATTTCGTCGTTCGTGTTCCGGATGGTCGCGCTCCCGGCCTGAATCGTCTCTCCAGTCAGTTCGACCTTGTCGTTCTTCCCTCGGACCGTGCTCTCGCGCACGTCGAGCGTCCCGCCGTCGGCCGCGAGTGCTATCTTCCCGTTTTTGGCGTCTATCGTCGACCGACGGAGGGTAATCGACTCGCCCGAGAGGGTCGCCGCTCCCCAGTCGGAGACGACCGTCACGTCGGTGAATTCGATGCTCGTCTCCGCGTCGATATCGACCGAATCGCCGCTCGTGAACGTCGTGTGCGTGACGACGACGCGCTTGGCCGAGATGTCGATAGCGCGCCACCCGTTGTCGATGGTGCCGTTGTCGGTCCCGACGACGAGCACCGCGTCCTCGTCGTCGAACGTC
Organism: Haloferax sp. ATB1; assembly: GCF_000730175.1. Taxonomy (NCBI): domain Archaea; kingdom Methanobacteriati; phylum Methanobacteriota; class Halobacteria; order Halobacteriales; family Haloferacaceae; genus Haloferax; species Haloferax sp. ATB1. Next base: position 7,494 of record NZ_JPES01000052.1, read on the forward strand.
GCGACCTCCTGTTCGGTCAGGACGCGCTCGCCGTCGTCGTAGGCGATGTCTCCGTCGCCGTCGACGTACGCGACGCCGTCCGACGGCCCCGTGGGGGTGCCGTCGCCGCTGTCTCCGCCGTCGTTGTCACCACCGTTCCCGGGATTGCCGCCGCCGTTCCCGGGGTTACCGCCGCCGTTCCCGCCCGTGCAATCGTACTCGACTCGCGCTTCGAGCGTCGCACCGGAGATAGAGACGCCGTCCGCCTGCGCGGAATCGACTTCGACGACGAGCGTGGTCACGCCGCTCCCGGCGTTCGGCCGTTGACAGTAGGCTGTGAGTTGGTGTTCGCCGCCCCGTCCGAGCGTCGGAGAGCCGCCCGACTGCGCGAGCGAGAGTGCGCTCACGTCCAGGCGGGCGCTGTACTCGACGGTCACGTCGCTGTCGAGGTTGTTCACGATTGACCCGACCGCCACGGTGTTGCCGCGGCTGGGACTCGTCACAACTTCGCCGGTCGGTTCGAGCGCGACGAGGGCTCGGTCATCGTCGACGACGGAGACGTCGACCGGTCGCTGTCCGGAGACCGAACTAAAACTGCCCGTCGGAACCGCGGCGAGGGTGACGCCGAGCACCGCGATGAGGACGCCGGCGTACCAGAGATTCTGATTCATGCGACGGTCTCCAGAGCCTACTAGTCTGTAAGACGTGGAGCGCCTTGTACACACCGACTGTCGGCGGTTCGATCGGCCGGGCTCCTCGTCCGACGGCTGCGGCTCCCGGGAACAGTTAGTTACGCCCCACGAAGGGGGGTGACCGAACCTAAAGGGGAAGGGGGGAAGGGGGGATGAGTTCGGTCAAGTGGATGCGTCCGAGGGGTTACTCTGTACGGTGCTGCATCCGATTGGACACAGTCGCTTCGAATATATAAATGGTTCTGATTGTCAATCTGAAGAACAATCTCTTGCATAGGTGTAACAAAGTTATTTGTATTACAACTACTGAAACGACTATGCTCCCCGGTGTCGTATCTCCTGTCATGGCGGAACACACATCGGCACGACGGTCCAGCGACGCACTCGACCGGGCGACGGCCCACGTCGACCACGCCGAGGAACTCCTGTGGGAGTGCGCTCGCGACCTCCCGGACGACGCGGACGACGAGTTCGACCGACTCTTCGAGCGGTTGTGGGCCGTACAGAACGAACTCGAACGGGTGTCGATCCCGGGTGACGACGCGGCCGACGACGAAAAGTCGACGCCGGAGCCCTTCGTCTTCCCGTCGACCGACCACTAACCGTTCTGGCTGGGTCGCTGTATTACTCCGCTTGCCGCTCTAACCACTCGCTCGCGTCGCTGACGAGGTCTGACAGCGCCTCCTCGATGGGACCCTCGCCCGCGAGGTTCACGCTCCAGGTGACCTGCGACTGTACCGCCTGGAGGTTGAGCATCGTATTCTGTATCCGCGACGCCAGCACCACCGGGACCGTCGCGTCGAACCGCCGGATACCCTTGACCGCCTCGACGCCGTCGAACATCGGCGGGGCGTGGAGGCAGATGACGAGATGGGCCGGTGCCGCGGTCAACCGTTCGAACAACTCTTGGTTCGACTCCACGAACTCCACGTCCACGTCGGACTGTGCCATCGCCGACCCCGCGGGTTGCGGGCCGTACGCGAGGATGCGCGGCGTCGCCGCTATGCTTGTCTCAGACACGCACCTAGCTGTTCACCGAGAGAGTATTTGACACTTTCTCCGGAACGAATCGCCGCCGGCCGCACTCCCGCTCCGGCGGCGGTCTGCGACGCGACCGGGTTAAAACAACGTGTCGAGGCGTTCGTCGGCGACTGCCTCCGCGTCGTCGTCACCGCCGTCGCCGCCGGTCTCCCGGTCTCGACGGTCTTGCTCGGCCTCGACGGCGGTCGATTGGATTTCGGACACGCGGTCGCTCCGCGACACGTCGCCGAGGAGGACGAGCACGCCGACGTGGTTCGACTCGGGGAGCGGGTAGTCGCCGCCACGGACCTCCATGCTCCCGGTCTGCTCTTCGACCCACGTCCGACTCCGCTCGATGGCCTTCCGGTTGAGCCACTCGGGCGGGCCGCTGACGACGACCAGTCCGCGGGACGCGGAGCCGACGTCGCACGGGAGGGTGAGCCGACCGAGCACCGCCTTCCGCGTCTGGGTCGTGATGCGGTTGATGGAGTCGAGTTCGTCCACCGACGACGACCCCCCGCCCAGCAGTCCTTTGATGCTGAAACCGCCGCTGTCGTCGTTCTCGGGGAGTTCGCTCGCCGCGTAACCGATAGTCGAGATGCCGCCGCCGCGGAGGGTGTTGATGACCTCCGAGGAGTCGACGACGCTCTCGCCGACCGTCCCCGACTCGCTCACCTCGCCCGAGGCGAAGAGGATGCCGAGCCGTCGCACGAGCTCCTCGTTCATCGTGTCGTGGGCCGCCGCGACGTCCTCGCCGCTTTTCGCCCACGCCCCGTTGTCGAACGCGAACACGTGGTCCGTCACGTCCACGAACGTCTTGAGCGACCGCGCGGCGTTGCGCGAGTAGAGCGCGCCCTCGTCGGCGGCGGGGAGGATGCCGACGCCGTAGATGGGCTGTTCGTAGATGCGCCGGAGGTGCTTTGCGAGCACGGGCGCCGCCCCGCTGCCCGTGCCGCCGCCGAGCCCGGCGAAGATGAGAAACGCGTCGGCCGTGGAGGTCGGCGACCCGTCGGTGCCGCGGAGGAGCTGTCGGCTGTCGCGCTCGGCGAGTTCGGCGGCGAGTTCGTTGTCCGCGCCGACGCCGTGGCCGCTCACCTCGTCCGCGCCGAAGAGGATGCGGTTCTCCTCGGGGACGAAGTCGAGGCCGCGGAGGTCCGTCGACGCGGTGTTGTACGCCACCGCGTCGACGACGTAGTCGGCGTTCGTGCGCTGTTCGTACCGAAGGAGGGCGTCGAGGACGTTCCCACCCGCTTGTCCCACTCCGAAGCAAAGGACCTTCATCGTCTCCCTGTGACACGCCATCAGTGGTGAATCTTCTGTTAGCGGACTGTCACACGCTCTTCGGGCGCGCCGCCGTCGACGGGGTAGTTCTATACGACCCGGGCGAGAATCACCGGCAAACTGCATGACCTGTCCGCGGTGTTCACAGCCCCTCTCGACGCTCTCGCTCGACGGTCGCGCGGCGCGCTACTGCGAGCGGTGCGGCTTCGTCGGCGTCGAGACGGTCCACGAGCGCGACGCGCCGAGCCGGGAGTCGTGGGACGACGCGATAGCCCGCTTTCACGCACGGGCGGTCCGCGGGGCGCGCGGGCGCGACGAGGGTGTGGCGGCTGGAGACGAAGACGGCGACAACGAGTCCGCTGACGACGATAACGAGTCCGAACCCGAGGGCGACGAGGCTGACGCCGCCAACGGAGAAGCCGCCGCCGTCACCGACGAGAGCGACGCGACTGAAGGCGTCGCTGACTCCGGAGCCATCGAGGTCGACGAGTCGGGTGACAGCGACGCCGCTGACCGCGAGTCCAGCGACTACCAGCGCAAAAACGGGGAGGACGGCGACCCCGGGGATCGCACGGGAGACGAGTAACGCGCTCGCTCGCGCGCTCCCGGCGACGCGTCGACCTCGGTCGTGACGTACTGTCCGGTCGGGTGCGTCAGTTCGGGTCGGCGCTCAGTTCGATTCCGGCGCGGCTTCTGCTTCGGGTTCCGGTTCGGGTTCGGAGGCGCTCCCGTCGGACTCCTCTTCGGAGCGAGCGGCGACGAGCGACCCGCGGGCGACGCTGTACAGGGGTCGGTCGATGCTCCGGACCTCGTTGACGGAGAACGGAATCGTCGAGTCTTCGAGGTGGTGTTCGAACAGCTCCTCGAAGCCGTCGGGACTGGAGGTGCCGCCGGTGACGACGACGGGCACGTCGAGGCCCTCTTCGATGTCCTCCTCGTCGACCTCGCGTTCGATGTTCTCGATGACGTAGTCGAGGAGGTTCTCGTAGTAAATCGAGAGCGCGCCCTCGACGCCGCCGACGTCCGTGCGGAAGTCGAGTTGGAAGTCGTCTTCCTTGATGGACGTGACCTTGTCGACGGCCGTGCCGGTGGCCTGGGCGGTCTGCTGGTCGATCCAGTCGCCGCCGCGGGCGATGGAGAACTGCATGACCGGCACCGCGTAGTACGCCAGACAGATGTTCGTCATGCCCGCGCCGAAGGAGACGCCGAGGCCGGTGAAGTTGTTGTCGGCGAGTTCGCTGTAGATGACCGCCATCCCCTCGTTGATGGGTTCGGGGTCGTAGCCCATGTCGCCGAGCATCGATTCGAGCGTCTTGTCGTGATACAGCGTCGAGAGGTCGGAGTCGATGGGGTCCGCCGGACTCGAATAGAACAGGCGCTCGTTCGGCCGGGAGGGCGAGCCGACGACCTGCTCGATGATGAGCTTAATCATCGGAATCGCGGAGGACTCCTCGCTGGAGAGGATGCCGTGTTGCATCGGCCGGCGCGTCTCCTTGCCGAAGATGTTCGCGAAGTTGAGCGCGTCGTCGCCGACGACGTACACCTTGTCGTCCTTGCGGATGTGGAGCACGTCGCTCCGCGAGAGCATCTGCTCCGCCATGTCGCTGTAGTCGATTTCGACGAACGAGTTTCGCTGCTGGACAAATACGGTCTCACTCCCATCCTGGCTCGCGGACAGGATGTTCATGGTACCTACGTCAAGGCCTTTCGCCATACCTCACGCGTCGCAGGGCTGTCGCATAAATCTGTATGCGGTTTTGACATTCACTTCCGCCAATGAATCCAACGCCGAACCGATAGCCCGGCGTCCCGCGACGACTCAGGAGAACAGTCCGCGAATTCGGTCGACCACTCCCTCGGAGTCCTCGCGTTCGGCCTCCGCCTGCTGTTGCTTCCGAAGTTCGGCCAGCGCGGCGGCTTGGTCGTCCGTGCTGTCGCCGACCGCCGTGTCCTTCTTCCCGCCGCGGAGTCCCTGCAGCCCGGCGACCGCGTCGTCGACCCCGCCGCCGCGCGTCTCGGTCACCTTGGCGTTCTCGAAGCTCGCCCGGTCCACGTCGTCAACGGCAGAGGTATCGAGCTTCAGGCGGGTGGTCTCGGTCTTGCGGACGCCGCCCCACGACAGTTCGGTGTTCGACATCGCCTCGTCCATGTCGCGGCGGACCTGCGCGGAGACGGCTTCCTCGTCCTCTCCGTCGTCGGCCGTGTCGGTCTCCGCGTCGCTCCCGCCCGCGGCGGGGCCGCTGGTCCTCGCACGGGCGAGTTGGAAGCCGACGAGCGACGTGCCGCTGGCGGCGACGACCGCTACCGCGCCGAGCGAGTAGATGCCGACGATGCGGCCGCTCTGGTCGGCGCTCGCGGAGACGTTCCAGTTGTGGGGGTACGCGCCGACGAACTGGACGACGGCGACCGCGCAGACGAGGAGCCCCGCGCCCGCGAGGACCGTCGGGAACCGGTACTGGGAGGGAAGCAGGACCACGACTGAGACGAGGAGGAGGGGAATCCCGAGCGCGCCGGTGACGCCCGCGACCTCGCGGAGTTCGTACTTGAAGATGTTCTCGGGCGGGATGCCGCCGCTCCACACCACCGCCGCGAGCGCGACGGCGAGCAGTCCGATAGCCGTAAAGAACAGCGCGAAGCCCGCGTAGACGGTCGTCTCGTCGGGGTCGGCGTCGACGTACCGCCGGTAGAGGGCGATGAGGGTGTTCTGCCCGTCACTCGACATGCCTCAGACCACTCTCCGGCGCGACATATAATGTTCGCCGGGTTCGGGGTTCGTACCGCCGCCGGCGTCCGAACCGACGCCCCGCCACGACCCGCCGGCGCACCGTCACTGTCCGCCGAGTCGCTACTGCCCGCCGGCGGGTTCGACGGACATGTCGTAGGCCGCAACCGTGTCGTCGAGGGTCGCCTCGGTGAGCGTGGGGTCCGCGTCGAACCGCGCGCTGGTGAACCGAGCGGGCCCGCGGACGACGGTGTCGCCGAAGGCCGCGGCGTCCGTCACGTGCGTGTACGCGAAGTCCAGTCGACCCTCGATTTCCACCCCGAAGACGAGCGACTTGACGGTGCAGTCGGAGAAGTCCACGTCGCGCGCGACGCGGACGCCCGAACAGAACACCTCGTCGCCGAAGCGCGCGTGGTCGCAGACGACGCTCCCGCCGACCGTGGTTTCGACAACGCGAACCGGCGAGTCGGCCGAACAGACCGCGTCGGAGAGGTCGAGGCCGCCGGTCACGGTCGCGCGGACGAACGACGCCGGTCCCGACTCGAACCGCGCGCTCCGGAAGCGGAGCACCCGTCCCTCGACGGTCGCGTTGTCGAAGGAAACCGGGCCGCTGAACGCGCTGTGCGTGAAGTCGACGGAGCCGTCGCGGGCGGTGAGTCCCGTGCAGTCGACCGGACCGCCGAACCCGGCGCTCGTCGCGTCGATGCCGCCGCCCACGGTGAGTCGGGGTGCGTCGAGCTCGCCGTCGACCGTCAGGTGTTCGAGCGAGAGGCCGCCGCCGACGGTCGCCGACGTGGCGACGATGCTCCCACGAACACGGCAGTGCGCGAGGGAGAGCCGACGGTCGCACGCGACGTTCCCGAGGTCGAGGCGACCGCCCAGTCGGGTGTGAGAGAACCACGCCGGCCCGCCGAAATGAGCCTTCGCGAGCGACACGCCGTCGTCGACGACGCCCTTCCGGAACGTCGCCCCGCCCTCGAAGCGTGTCCCGGTCGCCACGACCGCCCCCGCGCTGAAGCCGGTCGCGTCGAATCGGTCGCCGAAGCGCGCCCCGCAGAGCACCCATTGGTCCCCGACCTGCAGGTTGCGACAGACGACCGTCGCGGGCGCGTCGAGTCGCTGCATGCACACCGCGCCCCCGACCGAGACGCGGTTGAGTCGGAGCGCGCCGCCGAGCGCCGCGTCGCGCAGGTCGATATCTCCTTTCACCATCGCGCCGCGGAAGTCAAGCGGCGCGTCGTCGGCGAGCGTCAGCCCTGCGAGGTCGATGCGTTCGAACGATCCGCCGACGAACACCGACGGCCGTTCGGGGTCGGTAACCGTCTCGCGGAGCGCCTCGGTGACGGCCGCGGGCCGCGTTTCGCCCACCGGACGGTGAAAGAGACAGCGGTCGGCCGCACCGCTCGCGGGGTGCGGACACCGCCACACCGATGGCGATTCGTCGGCACCCGTCTCGTCGACGACGTCGAAGACGTGCTTGTAAGCACAGCGATCGGGGCGTTCCACGTCGCTCGACCGTTCGTCGTTATCACGTAAATAAATTGTCACGACATCGAGCGCGTCCGGGTTCACCTTCGTCGCCGACCCAGTCGACTGACCTGACTACCGCTCGATGAAGGGCGCGCCGGCTTCCGCGTCGCCGACGACGGCCGAGAACGTCGCCGCGAACTCGAAGTCGCGGACGGGGAGCGTGACCAGTCGAACCGTCTCGCCGGCGCTGTCGTGGAAGCCGACGACGGTCCGGTCCGATTCGAGTTCGACCGAACAGCCGGCGAAGATAGGGCGGTTAAGCTGTATCGTTCGCACCTCCCGGACTTCCTCCGGGGTCGCCTGCTCGCCGTCGTGTCGAATCTGGACGAGTCGCGTCTCGGTCAGAAGCACCGTCATCCCCTCGTAGTGGCTGACCGACCGGAGCGTCTCGTGCTCACCGACGAACTCGTAAATCGACTCGTAGAGGCTCATACGTCGCCTACTCGACCCACTCGTATCAACGTATCTACAACAGTGTTTGCGTCTCTCAACCGTCAGTGCGGGTCGCGGACCTCGCGACTCGCGGCCTGAACGGTTGGGGCCCAACCGGCTGTCAGAGGCGTGCAGGCGGGACGGGCCCCGTGGCTGGGCAATCGTGCTGTCCACATCCTGACCAACACGACCGCCCGCTATACGGTCGTCGTGCAGAGTATATCAACATATGTGCTCGTTGGCCGCGTGGACGGTCGAAAACCGGTGTTCGAATCAGTCGGCGGCTTCGATACCGGGGTCGCCCGTCAGGACGATGATGTCGGCCATCCCCCGAACGGACCTGAACGGGACCCGAATCCCCCGCGGCCCGACTTCCATTCCCTCAGGCGGGTCTTCGACCGAGACGAGAAGCGCGGTCACGCGGTCGGCGTCGAGGTCGACACAGAGGTCGACGGCCTCGCCCAACCGGTTCCCCGAGGCGGTGTACACGGGGCGGCCTTCGATGCTCGGAATCGTTTCGATGCCCGTCGGTGACTGGGGGACCATACCTACGCCATCGAACGTGTCAATGAAAAATACCTCGGTCGGTACAGGCCGCGCCGGTGCGGGGGGTTCGAGTCATTGGGGCGCTCCCGGCTCGGACGCGGACCCGAAAACGCGTCGTTGAACCCAACTCCGCGACGGTCGACTGGACCACGGTATCTCGGTTTCGGCGCGTGTCGCCGCGACCGGAGACCTATCACGGGGGCGTGACAGCGTGAAAAGCAGACGTACAGAATCTCCGACGCGTATTTACGAACGTCTCAGAGATTTGTATCTGGTCAGGATAGTTGCGCCTCGGTGTTCCTTCCGTAGACCCACCACCACTACCGAGGCTACTGGCCACTTTCTTGGCTCCGGAACCGACCGTGAGTGCACGCCTCGCATCTCCGCGGACTCACCAATACCGGCGTCGTTACCGGGTAGTCGCTGTTGTTTCCGACACGAGGATGCGTGGCCTTCACGTTTATGTTAGTGAGGCTATACGTTTCGCGTATGGTGAACAATCCAGTGCGGGCGTACGGCGCGCTGGTCGTCGTCGTCGCGGCGGCGGTCTGCGGAACCGTCATCCTCTCCGGTTTCGTCGCTATCGATTTCGTGCTCGACGCAGTCACCGTCTGGGGCTACATTGCCGCGGTCGGCGTGATGGTCGTCTGTGCGGCGGTCAGTTGGCTGGTCGACCTCCCCGGAATCCTGTCGAGCGAGTTCGGAAGCGGAGAGCGGTGAGACGACGCGGTAGCGACCGCTGACGTGCGACCTCCCGCTGTTCGCTGCTCCAACTCAGTCGCCTGTTTTCGGTGCAGTCGAGAGCGTGCGGGCCGTGCCCCGGGCACGCTCCGTCGTTCTCGGGGTTCGTTTGTGTGCAGTATGTGGACACACCCTGACATTTATATCGGCCAAAATGTATTTAGTCAACCATGACCAGCGGGTATAAAACGCTCTGGCAGGGTACCGTTTCGCTCATACTCGCAGCAATTGTTCTTTCCGGGGGAGTCGTCGGTTTCGTCTCACCGACTGTCGTTGCCGCGGCTCCGGCGGATTCTGTGCAGTCAGCGAACCTCGCGGACAACGGCGCCGGACAGGGCGTGGTACATACGCAGAACAGCTCGAACGCAACACAGTCATCACCGACAAATACGACCAACTCGTCGCTCTCCTCTTCGACAACAACTAACTCATCGCTTTCTAACGAATCGGATTCGACTCCGAATCAAATTACGACGCCAGTAAACCAGACTGACGAGTCGCAAGATTTGGAGGGGGAGTCCGAACACAACGAGACACCTGATTCTTCGACTCCGGTGAACGAGACGGAGAATCCGGAGTCGAACACTACTGAAACACCGGTGAATGAGACGGAGACTCCGGAGACGAACACCACTGAAATTCCGGCGAATGAGACAGAGACGCCGGAGACGAACACTACCGAAACTCCGGTGAACGAGACGGAGACACCGGAGGAGACGAACACTACCGAAACTCCGGTGAATGAGACGGAGACACCGGAGGAGACGAACACTACCGAAACTCCGGTGAACGAGACAGAATCGCCGGAGGAGACGAACACCACTGAAACTCCGGTAAACGAGACGGACACGCCGGAATCGGACACGTCCCCGAATGAGACAGAGACGCCTGAGACGAACGCCACCGAAACGCCGGCGAACGAGACGGCGACGCCGCAAGCGAACGATACGGCCGGCCAAGCCCAGGCGGCGAACGGGACGGTCGAGGCGGCGCTATCCGGTTCGGTGAGTATCACGTCGGTCAACACGACGATGTACGACGCACCGGTCGATTCGATTGCGAGCGGCCAGCCGGTGGACGTTACTGTGGACTACTCGCTGTCCGGACAGAGCTCCTATGACATCCTGATTCTCGAGCAGGACGGATCTGAACTCACGGACGATCAGGTCGCTTCGAAGACCGTCACGTCGGACTCGGGAGAGACGACCATCCGCATTCCGGGCAGTGCACTGGACGACGCCGCCAGTGACGAGTCGTTCCTTGACCCTGGCGTCGAACTTCAGGCGGCCGTGTTGCGAGGTGCCTTCCGCGACGATATCGAGTCTGCGACGGTCGACAAGGGTAGAACGAGTAGCACGATCTACCTCGCCGACGATTCGGTCGAGACGCCCGTCGTCGAAGGAGACACGACCGACGTCACGGTGTTCGGCTGGGGTTCGAACACGTACGCGGGGTGGGAACTGAGAGAGGACGACCTGATTTCGAACCCGCTCGTGGCGTCCGGAAGCGCCCGAACCAACAGTTCGGGCTACTACGAACAGGACGTGCAGTACACGCCCAGTGAGTACCGAAGCGGAGTCGGCGACCCGCCGATCGAGATATTCGCGGCATCCGACGACTCCTCCGATACCACGCGGCAGTTCACGGTGGACGTTACCGAATCCGACGACCCACCGGTCATTGACGACATCAGCTTCGATCCGTCGGTCCCGAATCCGGCCGATAGAAACGGTAACAACGGCGAGATGGTCACAATGACTGCCTCGGCGACCGACGATAATAGCATCAGTTCGTACGAGTGGGATGTCGACGGTGACGGCCAGTACGAGTACACCGGGGAATCCATCGAGATCTTCTACTATGACGGCGGCGACTACGACGTGACGCTCCGGGTCACCGATTCGAGCGGACAGAGCGTCATGGAGACCGAGACGCTCCACGTCAACAGGCGTCCGTACCCGGATATCAATGGACCGGGGTCGGTCGTCTCGGCACCCGCGGGCGGCAGTGCGACGGTCACGCTCGATATCTACGACTCGACGGACCCCGACGGTAGCATCGATTATTCGGGAACGACGTGGGTCGTCGCCGGTATCGACGGCACCGACTTCGGGACCGAGACGTACACCGACCGCGGCGGCGAACTCCAGCTAGACCTCCCGGCGGGGGACTACCGCGTCGAGGCGTACGTCGAGGACGACAACGGGTTCCGAGCGCTGACGAACCGCGTCGGCGAGTCGGTCGAGTTCGAGGTCAACGCTCGCCCGTCGGTTCATGCGTCAGGCCCGAACGAGGTCAACGAGGGTCGGTCGTTCACTCTACGTGCGTCTGGGAGCGACGATAACGGCGACTCCCTGTCTTACTCGTGGACGCAGACGAGCGGTCCGGGAACCGCGGAAGGAAGCGGCAGCTCGGTGACGTTCGAAGCGCCCGAAATCGACAGCAGTAGCCGTCAGCTGACGTTCGAAGTCACCGCCGACGACGGCCGCGCGACGGCGAGCGACACGGTCACCGTCACCGTTCAAAACACGAACGAACAGCCGACTGCGGACCTCGCCGCGACGCCGACGGAAATCGACGAGGGCCAGTCAGTCACGTTAGACGCGAGCGGGTCGTCGGACCCGGACGGAACGAGCCTCTCGTACGCGTGGGAGGTCGTCTCCGCGCCGACGAGCGGTGCCCCGACGCCGTCGGGCTCCGGCGGAGATGTCACGCTGACGACGCCCGGCGAGTACACCTACGAAGTGACCGTGACCGACCGCGGCGGTGACGGGAAGTCCGACACGGACACCGTCACCGTGACTGTCAACGACGTGAACCCGGCTCCGACCGCTTCACTCACCGCCTCGTCATCGACTATCGACGAGGGACAGTCGGTCACGCTGGACGCGAGCGATTCGTCCGACCCAGAGGGCGAACAACTCACGTACTCGTGGCGCGTGCGCTCCGCACCGACGAGCGACGCGCCGACGCCGTCCGGTGCGAGCGGGTCGGTGACGCTGACGACACCGGGCGAGTACACTTACGAAGTGACCGTGACCGACCGCGGCGGTGACGGAAAGTCCGACACGGCTACGGTCACCGTGACCGTCGCCGACGTGAACCCGGCACCGACCGCTTCGCTCACGGCCTCGCCGTCGACTATCGACGAGGGACAGTCGGTCACGCTGGACGCCAGCGACTCCTCGGACCCTGAGGGTGAGGCGCTGACGTACAGGTGGCGGGTCCTGTCTGCCCCCGTCGCCGACCCGCCGATTCCGTCGGGCCCCAGTGGGGATGTCACGCTGACGACGCCGGGCGAATACACCTACGAGCTGACTGTCGTCGACCGCGGCGGTGACGGGAAGTCCGACGCGAGCACCGTCACGGTGATCGTTGGAGATGTCAACGAGCGGCCGACGGCAGAAGTCGCGGCGTCCCCGTCGACTCTCGACGAGGGGCAGTCGGTCACGCTCGACGCCAGTGACTCCTCGGACCCCGAGGGACGCGCCTCACGTACGACTGGCGAGTCCAGTCTGCTCCCGTCGACAATGCTCCGACACCATCGGGCGCCGGCGGGGATGTCACGCTGACGACGCCGGGCGAGTACACCTACGAGCTGACGGTCACCGACCGTAGCGGCGACGGGAAGTCCGACACGGACACCGTCACCGTAACCGTCGGAGACGTCAACAGAGCGCCGACCGCTTCGGTCACGGCGTCGCCCGACGAAGTTCGCGCGGGGTCGGACGTGACGCTCGATGCGACCGACTCGTCGGACCCGGACGGCGAACAACTCGCGTACGACTGGGCGGTCGTCTCGGCACCGACGAGTGACGCCCCGACGCCGTCCGGTGCGAGCGGGTCGGTGACGCTGACGACGCCGGGCGAGTACACCTACGAAGTGACCGTGACCGACCGCAGCGGCGACGGGAAGTCCGACACGGACACCGTCACCGTGAGCGTCTCGAACGAGACCGGAACGACCGTGAACCTCCGGTCCGATTCGGTCGCGACGACCGGCCAGCGGACGAACGTCAGCGTCGTCGTGCAGCCGGCAACGGACGGGGTTCGCTCGTACGACGTGACGCTGCACGTCTCGAACGCGTCGGTCGCGACCGTCGAGGACGTCTCCTTCGCCGGCGACCCGCAGTTCTCGAACGCGAATATCTCCGACAGCGGTGAGTCCGTCCGTGTGACCGCGGGCGCCGCGAACACGGCCGACAACGGGTCGGTCGCGATTGCAAACGTGACGCTCCTCGCCGATGCCGCCGGAACCACGGACGTGCGTGCGACCGTTCAGGCGCTCGGTGACGAGAACAACGACGCGTACGTCGTCACGGCGGTCAATAACACGACGGTCACCGTCGAGTCCGGACCGCCCGCGATAGGGCCCGACCGTAACCCGCCGACCGACCCGGACGACGACGGCGTCTACGAGGACGTCAACGGAGACGGCGAGTTCAACGTCATCGACGTCTCCGCGCTCTTCGATAACCGAAACGACGCGGCCGTACAGGAGCACGGTCGGTTCTTCGATTTCAACGGAGACGGCGCGTTCAACGTCATCGACGTCTCCGCGCTCTTCGACCAACTCTAACCACTCACGATGTCATTCCACACTCGCTCGCTGCTCGTCGGGGTCGTGTTGCTCGCCGCGGTCGTCGGGAGCCTCGCGTTCGCCCCGCTCGCACAGGCCGCAGGTGAGACGACCGTTCGCCTCTCACCGGTGAACCAGTCGGTCGAAGCGAACGACACCGCGACGGTCGATATCGTCGTCGAGAACGCTTCTGAGGGCGTCCGGTCCTACGACGTTTCAGTCCTGCTCGAGCGGGACGGGGTCGCCAGCGTTGCCGACGTCGAACTCAAGGGTGACCCGGGGTTCTCGGATGTCACGCCCGGAGACGACCGCCAGCGGGTTCGAATTACTGCCGGGACTGCTGACACCGCGACCGGGTCGAACGTGACGATTGCGACCGTGACCTTCACCGCCAACGGAACGGGCACGACGCCGGTCGCGCTCCGCGTGAACGCCCTCGGCGACAGCAACAACGTCGCGTACTCGGTGTCGCAAACCGTGAACGGGTCGCTGACGGTCGGTGACGCCGACGCCGGCGAGGATACGACCGCCCCGGTCGCAGACGCCGGCGACGACCTGACGACACCGGTCAACACGACCGTGACGCTGAACGCGAGCGGTTCGACGGACAACGTCGGTATCGACACCTATCAGTGGGACCTCGATGGGGACGGAGCCGTCGAGCGAACGACCGAGACCCCGACGGTGACCACGTCGTTCGCTCGGCCCGGAACGACGGCCGTCGAACTCAGAGTGACCGACGCCGCCGGGAACACCGACTCGGACACCGTGAACGTGACCGCGGTGGGCGACTCGGAGGGCGTGACGGTGCGGTTGGACCCCGAGTCGTCCCGGGTCTCGCGGGGTAACGAGACCGCGGTCGACGTCGTCGTCGAGAACGTGACGAACGGCGTCCGGTCGTACGACATCTCGGTTTCGACGGCCGACGGCTCGCCGGTCACCTTCGAGAACGCGACGCTCGCCGGTGACCCCGGCTTCCGGTCGGTCGATATCGCCCCGAACGGAGACCGAATCTCTATCACCGCAGCGGCGGCTGACACGCCTGACACCGGCGCGGTCACCGTTGCGACGGTGACGGTTCGCGGCACTCGCGGCGGAACCGCGACGCTCGAAGCGACCGTCGCGGCGCTCGGCGACGAGGATAACGAGCCGTACGCCGTCGGAGCCGTGTCTAACACCTCGGTGACCGTCGGACAGCGCACCGGACCGCCCGCAATCGTCGCGGACCGCCTCCCGACGGACGTCGACAACGACGGCGTCTACGAGGACGTCAACGGCGACGGGAACGTCTCGGTCTCGGACGTGCAGGCGATGTTCGCGAACCGAGACGACGACGCGCTCCGACAGCAGCGCGGCGCGTTCGACTTCACCGGGGACGGCGACGTCAACATCGTCGACGTGCAGCGTCTCTTCGCCGACGTTCGCGGCCGTCCCGCCTGACACCCGACACGCCGCTGCCGCGGTCGCTCGCGGCCGTGTCGTCGTGTCGTCGTGTCGTCGTGTCGTCGTCGGCCGGTCGGTTCTCTTTCTTCCGTCACCTTGTCCGTACTCTGGGTGTGACCTCGTTCCGGTCGGCCGTTGAGTCCTCCGCCCGCTCGGCTCGCTCCCGTGGTGAGCGGTCGCCCGTTCGAACGCTCCTGATGACGGCGGCTCCGTACGTCGTCGACCCACGAGGACGAGCGTCCGGTGGTCCGCAGAAAAGAACGTCCCGTCGCGGGCGCTCCCGCGAGGGCGCTGTCTCAGTCCCGAACCTCGACGAACAACCGCTGCACGTCGACGATGTTGACCTCGCCGTTGCCGGAGAAGTCGAACTCGTCGGCGTTGTCGGTGATGGCCGGGCTGTTCCGGTTCGCGAACATGGCCTGTACGTCGGAGACGGTCACGTTTCCGTCGCCGTTGATGTCCTCGAACGTTCCGTCGCCGTCCGGGTCGGTCGGCGCGGCGTCAGATGCGCCGACCGGTTCGAGGTCCACCGCGGTGAGGGTCACGCCGCGCTCGGAGCCGACGTCGTACTCGGTGCCGGGTTCGCTCCCCAGCACCGTCTCCGACACTGCGAGTTCGGACGTTCCGGCGGACGTGAGCGTGACGTTCACGCGGGCGAAGGTAACAGTCCCGTTCTGCGCCGTGTCCATGCCGAACGCGTCGATTGCGACCGAGTCGTTCTCCGGGCCGTACGTCGCGTTCGCCCCCTGCGGCGAGCCGAGGACGGTCACGTCGGTAATCGTTCCCGCCGTGCCGTTCGTCAGGTTGAGCGTCGTTTCGAACGCGCCGACGCCGTCGGTCACGTTCGTCGCGACGAGGTCGACGGTCACCGTCTCGTTCACGCTCGCGGTGGTCGGCGTCGCGAGCGCGCGAACGTCGACCGCGTCCGGCGTCGCGTTGGTCTCGTCGTCGCCCAACTGGACGGTCACGTTCCGGTCTCCGGTGAGCGTGAGCGTCTCCGTGGTCTCGACGCCTTCGAGGTCGGTCGCGTTCGGCGGCGCTTCGACGGTCAGCCGAAGGTCGCCGACGAGTTCGACGCCGGGACGCCCCGTCGCGTCGAGCACCATCGTCCCGTTCGGAAGCGTGCTTCCGGAGACGAACCCGACCGAGCCGTTGTTGCGGTGGTCGACCGTCACGCGGGCGTTCTCGACCGGGTTGCCGCTCGCGTCGACGACCGAGACGTTGAGCAGGTGACCCTCGGGGAGCGCGACTGCTCCGACGTCGTGCGGGGCGGTCCCCACGTCAATCGACGTCGCCGCGTAGACGTCCGGGACGGCGTCGCGCGGGAAGCTCACACCCTGTTCGCCGTACCGTTCCTGTCGGAACTTCACGTTGTACGTCCCGTTTTCCGCGACGGACACGCCGAACGACCCGTCGTCGGCCGTCCGAGCGAAGCCGCCGCCGGACGTCCCGTTCGTGTCGCCGAGGACGACCGTCGTCCGATTAACCGCCGGTTCGCCGTCCGGCCGGACGAACTGGCCGGTGACGTTCACTCGGTCGGTCAACCGGACCGTGAGGTTCGTGTCCGACGTGACGTTCAGCCGCGTCCCGACGAAGGTTCCGTTCGGTCCTCTGGCCTGGACCTGCACGTTGCCGCCGTAGTCGTTGGGAACCGCGTTCGGCCCGGCGACTTCGACACCCTTCGTCTGGCCGAAGATGAACTGTCCGCTGTTGTCGGTCTCCCCGCTGACGGAGTCGAACACGCGGTTTCCGCCGTAGGCGACGGCGACCGTCGCGTCGTCGGCCGGCTCACCCTGCCGGTCGAGTACTGTCACGTTGAGCCGGCTGGCGCTCGGTAGCTCGTCGCTCCCGAGATGTGTCGAACTGTCGGCGTAGACGCGGTGCAGCGGGTAGAGGTCCGGCACCCCGTCGACTTGGCTACTCGGCTGGACGAACGAGACCTGATAGGCACCTTCGGCGGCCGTCAGGTCGTATTCGCCGTTCGTCCCGAGCGCCGAGACGTCGTGGCCGGGCGCGCCGAGACGGGAGTCGAGGACGACCTCACCGGGCGGAACCGTTCCGTCGGCGGTCTCCACGAATCCCGTCAGGTTCGACTCCGTGTCGCCCGTCTCGTTCGGAGCGAGCGTGAACGAGAGTTCGGTGTCGCTCGTCACGGTGACGCGCTGCTGTTGAATCGTCTCCTCGTACGTGTCGGAGTCCGCCGGCGGCAGGACCTCGACGGTCACGTTGCCGGTGACTTCCACGCCGGGACGGGATGCATTATTGAGCGTGAGCAGGCCGTCGCCGTTCGTCCGGCCGCCGTACACCGCTCTCGCGGGGCCGTTGGCGTGTCCGAGACGCAGCCGCGCGTCTTCGACCGCAGTCCCGTTTTCGGCCGTCACGGAGACGTTGAGGACGTGGCCTTCGGGAATCTCCGCGTCGACGGTCGTCGTCTGCGACGTGTTGATTCGGTCGACCGCGTAGATGTCCGCGACGCCGTCGCGCGGCCACGCGTCGGCTCTGGCGGCCGACTCGCTCCCGTTGAACTGGTAGAACCCAACGTGATACTCGGTGTCCTGAAGCACCGACTGGTCGAACTCCGCGATGTCCTGCGTCGTGTTGTAGAAGCCGGTGTCGTTCGTCGTCGCGGCGGCCGTCGGGGTATCGAGCGCCCCGTTGAACAGCGCGACCGTATCGTTGACCAGCGGCGTTCCGCCGGTCGTCGTGATGCGGCCGGACACCGACGTGGTCTCGCGGACCGGCTCCGCGCTCTGGTTGACATCGATGTAGCCGTTCGCCGACGCGAGTCTGCCGTCGGCGGTGACGGTGCGGACCCTCGCCGAGTAGCTGTCTGCCGCCGTCGACGCCGGGATTCTGACCGACGCGTTCTCACCGGGTGCGAACGTGCGGGTCGTGAGCACGCGTTCTTCCGCCTCGTTATCCCACGAGTAGACGGTGAGCACGCCGCCCTCGACGGTCTCATCGGGGACGTCGTAGTTGATTGTCACCGTCTCGCCGGGGGCGACTTCCGTGTAGCTGCTACCGCCTTCCCCGACGTGGACGTCCACGCCGTACTGACTCAGCGACGGGGACGTCCAGTAGTTGAAGTCCCGCGTCCGGCTGTCCGCTGCGAGCGCGACCGAGAGCTGTGCGTCAGCGGGCACGTCGTACGTGAACGACGCCTGCCCGGTCGCGTTCGTCGTCACCAGCCCGGTCGCGAACACGCCGGCTCGCAGGCCGTCACGCGCGCCGACGTACGCGACGGGGGCGTTCGAGACGGGCGACCCGTCCGCGTCGGTGAACGATATCGAACCGTTCGCCGACTGGCCGGCTTCGGTTCCGTACTCCCCGTCGAGGTCGGTTTCGCCCTGCGAGATGTCCGTGTAGCCGTAGCCGACGACTGTACTGCCGTTGACAGTCGTCGTCGCGCGCAGTCGGATGTTCCTGTTGTGGTAGTTCGCAAGCGACTGCGGCAGGTCGAACGAGACGCTCGCCGCCCCGGTACTGTTCGTCGTGACGGTCCGGTAATCGAGAACCGTCGCGTCGACTCCCGAGAGCACGCGAACGTCCTGGTTACTCACTGCCGTGCCGTTTTTCTCGACGATGACCGTCGCCGTCACGCTCCCGTCCGGGCTGACGTCACCGCCCGTCCGGACGCCCACCTCGGCCGCCGGTTCGTCCGGCACCGGTTCGTCGTCCTCGCTCGTTCGGTTTTCGACTTCGAGTTCGGCGTCCTCAGCGATTCGAACGCCGTTCGTCTCGAGGGTGACGTCGTAGTGGACGCGGTACTCCGTCTGGTTCGCCGGTACGTCCCACGACGTCACGAACTGGCCGCCGGCGGTCGTCGTGAGCGTCTGGGTCTCCAGAACTGCATCGCTCTCGTTTTCGACGTGCAGCGTTATCTCCTCGTTCGCCAGTGGCTCGCCCGTCTCGGTGAGCACCGTTCCGGAAATCGACGCGCGCTCGCCCGGCCGAAGCTCCCACCAGTTCGGGATGTTGACGCTACTGATGTACTCCGCCGAATCGATGGTCGCGCGCTCGGTTTCACCGTTCGCCCCGGTCGCGCGAACGACGTACGGCCCCGTCTGCGTCGTCGTGAACGTGAGTTGCGCGAAACTGTCGGTCCCCGTCGTCACGTTCTGCTCAGTTACGCTCCCGTTCGGTGCCCGAATCTCGACGTGAACCGGGTCACCGGTCGTGGGCTCCCCGTCGACGCTCGTGTGGACCGCAACGTCAACGGTGCTGTTCCGCGGCGTCGTTTGACGGTAGTACTTCGGGACGAGATGCGCCCGCGGGCCCGCGGTGAAGCTCGCATAGGCCGAATAGCCGCTCACGTCCGACGTAACGAACACTTGGTACTCTCCGTTATCGCGTCCGGATAGGTCGTAGTCGACGACTGCCGTCCCGTTTTCACCGGTCGTCACGTTGAACGTGTCCGTCCCGTTCGGCGTCTCGACTTCGACCGTGAGTGACGTGTTCGCCGGCACGTACTCGTCCGTCGTCACGTTCACCGCGCTCACGCGGATGTCGACCGTCCCGTCGCTCCGATACGACGGTTCGCCGTACTCGTAGGCGACGCTCGCCCCCACATCGATATCCGCGTCCGAGTCGTGGCTGAGCGAACTGAACTCACCGTCGGACGACTCGACGTCAGTCGACGTGACCGTCGCGTCCTCCGAGAGTTCCACGCGTTCGGTCCGTTTTTCGATGCCGTCGTCGGTCCGTTCGTAGGTGACGACGAGGTACTCCCCACCCGGGAGCGACGACGTATCAACTTCGCCTCCCTCGAAGTGGTAGTCGGCACCCGATTCGGTGTCGATGAACACCACCTCGAGAACCTCGGTTGCGTTTGCTGACTGTAGCTCTGCGTCTGGCGGCTGCCGCTGTATCTCCTCTGCCGCACTAGCCCCAACTAATGCGACCGAGCAGACGAACAGCACTGCCCCAATTGTAATTGCTATCCGTGCTCGCATCAGCCACAACTGTTAATTGGAATAGTATAATTGTGTGGTACATTCGGGCCGAGCGGAACGTCTCGCGGTTCGTGACCGAACGAAGCGACGCGGCGAGAAGACACGCCGTCTGACGGGACGCGGCCGCTGTACGCCGTGCCTCCGTTCCTTGTTTGGAGTTCGGGCACCCCCGTGGAACGCTTCCTGATACCACGTGCGGGTTGGTATAATAAAATTAGAACTGTTACACTAGTCGGGCACGCCCGCCTCTCTGCACCGCGGGTCGTGGAAGCGGAATGTCTCCGAGAGTTGCAGCGTCCGGTAGTAGGGAGAACTCGGGGCCTTTCGACGGCATTATTCGACCGAGGGGGCCAGTCGAACGACACGTCGGGTCGTTCGCTGCTGCTGTCGTTCGACACCCACCGGTTTTACCGGTCTTCACGGGTGTCACTCGGAGAAACAATTATTGGCTGTCGACTGGACTTCCAACCGAATGAGTGCCCTCCGCGCGCTATGAGTGTGGATTCATAGCCCGAACAGGCACGTTCGATACAACATGGTGGCTACACACTACGAAGTGGGTGAAAAAGTACCAGCGGATATCTGTCCGACGCTCGCCGACGAGGGAGACATCACGTTCGCCGTCTCCGTCGAGGTCTACGGCGGCTACGGGAGCGCAAAGCACGTCTACCCGACAGAGCAGGTCGAGCGCATCCAAGACCTGTTCGTCGTGGGCGGCGAGATCGACGAGGTGGGGGTCGCGGACGACGTCCGTCTCTATACGATTCCGCACGACGCGCTCCGCTGAACGTACCACAGCCGTCGCCCCAAATTGTCGAATCAATGACTTATCAACGCCGCGAACCCCGTGCCGCGGCCGACGCTTTCGTGGAGTAGATATATCCGCGAGCTGACCATCGACGGACGGCCCCGGAACGCGCCCATATGACAGCATATATACCGGACAGTCAACCATCAGTTACGCCCGAGAATTAGACAACTAAATTATATGATGCGCGTCACCCACGCCACCGGGTTTGTCCCTCGAAACTGTATAGAACAGTCGCGTAAGGAGTCACACTCAGAATCGAGGGCGCGAAGGGGGGAGCCGTAGCGTGACGCACTCGAAGCGGAAGTAGTCCGCTCTCACACGTGTCAGTCGTCCACTCAGTAATGAGGATTGAGTAATAATTATGACGGTGCTCGTTGGACATATTATCGAAACTTGAGCAGTACGGTATCGGATTGTGGGTGGGGAGCGGTACTGCTTAAGATAATCAAAAATTGTGTGGGTTGTCAACGCATGGCCAAGGAGATCTACGATGCAGGGGAAGTCGTACCGTCAAGCATCTGTACAGTCGACGACGACGAGGACGGACTGACGTTCGGTTCGACGGTGGAGGTTGACGAGGGAGAGGTCGCGTTCGCCGTTCCGGTCGAAGTCTACCGCGGCTACGGAAGCGCGAAACACATCTATCCGCTCACGCGCGTCGACGACGTCTCCGACCTGTTCGTGACACAGCGGCAGTTCGAGGAGGTGTCCATCGCCGAGAACGTGCAGTTGTACACGATGCCGCACGAGTCGCTTCGGTGAGCGTGCGGTTCGAGCCTCGCGTCTCCTGAGACGCGTTCCCGTCCGAACTCGGTTATCCGCCCGCCCGCCTTCTCGGCGGGAACGTCCGGTGCCGAACCGCCGGATTCTACATGATTATTTTTCGGTGTGTCTCTGTCGGAGCGAAGAGTCTACTTACCTGACCGTACCCATCACGAGCAATGACACTCGAAGACGACGCCCGAGACTACCATCGGCGGCCGCCCGCGGGGAAAGTGGAGATAGCGACGACGAAGCCGACGAACACCCAACGCGACCTGAGCCTGGCGTACTCGCCGGGCGTGGCCGCGCCGTGTCTCGACATCGCCGACGACGAAGAACAGCGGCCTACGAGTACACGGCGAAGGGCAACCTCGTCGGCGTCGTCTCCAACGGCTCCGCCGTGCTCGGCCTCGGTGGACATCGGGGCGCAGGCGTCGAAGCCGGTGATGGAAGGCAAGGGCGTGCTGTTCAAGCGCTTCGCCGACATCGACGTGTTCGACGTTGAGTTCGACCACGACGACCCGCAGGCGTTCGTGGAGTCGGTCGCCGCGATGGAGCCGACGTTCGGCGGCATCAACTTGGAGGACATCCGCGCGCCCGAGTGCTTCGAAATCGAGGAGTCCCTGCGCGACCGGATGGACATTCCCGTGTTCCACGACGACCAGCACGGCACGGCCATCATCTCCGGCGCGGCGCTCCTCAACGCCGCCGACATCGCGGACAAGGAGCTGTCGTCGCTGAACGTCACCTTCTCGGGAGCGGGCGCGGCCGCAACCGCGACGGCGCGGTTCTACGTCTCGCTGGGCATCCCCCACGAGAACATCACGCTGTGCGACATCGACGGCGTTCTCTCGGAGTCGCGGGCCGAGGCTGGCGACCTCGACGAGTACGCCGAACCGTTCGCCCGCGGCGTCGACGACGGCGACCTCGAAGACGCAATCGAGGGCGCGGACGTGCTCGTCGGCCTCTCGGTCGGCGGCATCGTGAGTCAGGAGATGGTGCGGTCGATGGCCGACAACCCCATCATCTTCGCGATGGCGAACCCGGACCCCGAAATCGCCTACGAGGACGCGAAGGAGGCCCGCGACGACACGGTCATCATGGCGACCGGACGGTCGGACTACCCGAACCAAGTCAACAACGTTCTCGGCTTCCCCTTCATCTTCCGCGGTGCGCTCGACGTGCGCGCGACCGAAATCAACGAAGAGATGAAGCGCGCGGCCGCGGAAGCGCTGGCGAATCTCGCCCGACAGGACGTGCCCGACGCGGTCGTCAAGGCCTACGGGGACGGCCCGCTGCAGTTCGGTCCCGACTACCTCATCCCCAAGCCGCTCGACCAGCGCGTCCTCTACGAGGTGACGCCCGCCGTCGCCGAGGCGGCCATGGAGAGCGGCGCGGCCCGGCGCGAGCGCGACCTCGACGACTACCGCGAGGAGTTGGAGGCCCGCCTCGGGAAGTCCCGCGAGATGATGCGCGTCGTCCTCAACAAGGCGGCGACGAACCCCAAGCGGGTCGTCCTCGCCGAGGGCGAAGACGAGAAGATGATTCGCGCCGCGAGCCAGTTGGTCGAAGAGGGCATCGCCGAACCCATCCTCGTCGGCCGGACGAAGGAGATTCTCCGGACCGCCGAGGACCTCGGCCTCGACTTCGACCCGACCATCGCCGACCCCGAAAGCGGCGAGTGGAACCACTACGTGGACCACCTCTACGAGCGCCGCCAGCGCAAGGGCCTCACCCGGACGGAGGCTGCCGAACTCGTGCGGAGCGACTCGAACTACTTCGCCAGCGTCATGGTCGCCATGGACGACGCGGACGCGATGCTGACGGGGCTGACTCACCACTACCCCTCGGCGCTCCGCCCGCCGCTGCAGATTATCGGCACGGCCGACGACGCCGACTACGCCGCCGGCGTCTACATGCTGACGTTCCGGAACCGCGTCATCTTCTGCGCCGACGCGACGGTCAACCTCGACCCCGACGAGAACGTGCTCGCCGAGGTGACGAAACACACCGCCGAACTCGCCCGGCGCTTCAACGTCGACCCCCGCGCGGCGCTGCTCTCGTACTCGGACTTCGGGAGCGTCACGAACGAGGGGACGCGCAAGCCCCGCGACGCGGTCGAACAACTGCACGCCGACCCCGACGTGGACTTCCCGGTGGACGGCGAGATGCAGGCCGACACCGCCCTCGTCGAGGAGATGCTGACCGACAGCTACGACTTCGCGGAGCTCGACGACCCCGCGAACGTCCTCGTGTTCCCGAACCTCGAAGCGGGTAACATCGGTTACAAACTCCTCCAGCGCCTCGGCGGCGCGGAGGCTATCGGCCCGATGCTCGTCGGCATGGACAAACCCGTCCACGTCCTCCAGCGCGGCGACGAAGTCAAAGACATCGTGAACCTCGCGGGCGTCGCGGTGGTCGACGCCCAAGAGGAGTAACGCACGCCGAGTGGCGTCGAGCCGCCTCGGCCGGCCGCGACAGCGACCCCGTCGTGTCAGCACGAGAAATTAAATACGTTCAACCGAGTCAGGGAGTATGGTCGAGTTGGGTACGCACACGTCGGCGTCGGAACGCCGGTTCGCACTCGGGTGGGTCGGGATGGCCATCGTGATGTCGCTCGCGGTGGCGGCCATCGATTTCCTCGAACTGCCGTTGCAGACGGTGTACGTGTTCGCGGCGGGCGTAACGCTTCGGGAAGCTATCGGACTGGCGGTCTGGGCGCTTCGACGCTGACGGCGAGGGCGCGGTCGACTTCTCACCTCACGGCGACCACCCTCGTCGCTTTTGTGAGTTCGCTGATAACATTGAACCATGTTCGACCGACTCCTCTTTCCGACCGACGGGAGCGACGGCGCGGACGCCGTCCTCGACCACGTCGTCGATATGGCCGCCGCCCACGACGCGACCCTCCACCTGCTGCACGTCGCCCCGCCAGAGCCCGAGCGACGCCCGAACCTGCGCGACGAGGGGGACGAAGGTGACGGAGCGGCGGGCGAGCGCCGCCGAAGCGACGGCGAGCGATTCGTGAGCGACGCCGCGGCCCGTGCGTCCCAGTCCGACGCGGCGGTCGTGACGAGCATCGAACGCGGCGAGCCGTACCGGGTCATCACCGAGTACGCCGCCGAACAGGACGTTGACCTCGTCGTTATGCCGACCCACGGGCGGACGGGGCTGAGCCGCCTGCTCCTCGGGAGCACCACCGAGCGCGTCGTCCGGCGGTCCGACGTGCCCGTACTCACCGTCCGACCGGACGCGGCGACCGACCTCGCGTACCCCTACGCCGACGTGCTGACACCCACGGACGGGAGCGCCTGCGCGACCGCGGCGGTCACGTTCGGCAGCGAGTTGGCGGCGGCGACCGACGCCGCACTCCACGCGGTCTCGGTCGTCAACGGTCGCCGCCTTCGGCGCGGACATCCGCGGGCCGCTCCTCATCGACGAACTCGAAGAGCGGGCGAGCGACGCGGTCGAACAAGCGGGCGACGTGGCGGCCGCCGCGGGCGTAGAGACGGTCCGCGAGTCCGTCGGCCGCGACGTGTCGATTCACCACGGCATCCTCGCGTACATCGACGAACACGACGTTGACCTCGTAGTGATGGGCACCCACGGCCACACGGGCTTCGACCGATACATGCTCGGGAGCGTCGCCGAGAAACTGGTCCGGACCTCGCCGGTGCCGGTGGTGACGGTCAGAGAGCCACGAGACGAGTAGGTCGGGGCGTCGGGCGCTGGTCCGCAGTCGGCGGACGCCGGCCGCTTTCGCGTCAGTTCCGAAGCAGGCTCGTGACGCCCGCAGTCTCGGCGATAATCCAGCCGACGAAGACGAGATACGCCGCGCCGAGCGCGTAGCACTCCAGCCGCGAGAGCGACAGGTCCGTCCGGAGCAGGCCGAACAGCAGGACGGTCGCCAGCGTCAGCACGCCCAGCATGGGGACGGCGACGGCGAAGTCGACCGGGACGCTCCCGACGATGAGGACGCCCACGGGGATGGCGACGAGCAGGTCGAACGTGTTCGACCCGAGGACGTTGCCGAGGCTCGTCGCGCTGTTGCCGTCAGCGGCCGAGCGGACGCTGACGAGCGTGTCGGGAAGGCTCGTCGCGGCGGCGACGATAGTAACCCCCGCGAGGAACGTCGGGACGCCGAAAGTCCCGCTGAGCGATTCGACGCTCCCGACCAGTTGTTCGACGCCGATGAGGATGACGAGGAGGCCGCCGAGGAGTCGTACCCACTCCCGGCCGATGCCGTCGGCGACGCCCGCGTCCTCGCTTTCGTACTCCGAAACGTCCTGCCACTGGATGAACAGGTAGAGCCCGTAGAGGAGCAGGGGAATGAGCGCGACCGGGCGGGTGAGCTCCCCCGTCAGCGCCGGGCCGTCGGGCGCGGGGAAGTAGATGACTGCCAGCGAGAAGGTGACGACGAGCGTGGCGACGGCGACCATGTAGAACTGCGCCTCCTTGTAGACGACCAGCCGGCTCGTTTCGAGGTCGCCGTCGGTGGCGAGCCCCGACAGCGCCGGAATCACGAGGATGTTGAAGATGGCCGAGCCGACGATTGCGCCGACGCCCATGTCGAAGACGCCCGCGGTGGCGGCGATGGCAACGCTGGCGAACTCGGGAAAGCTCGACCCGAGGGCGACGATAGATAGAGCCCTGCACGACCGCGGGAAGGCCGTAGTACGCCGCGAGGTGGTCGGCGGACTCTTCGAGCCAGCCGCTGCCGATCCAGATGAGGCCGGTCGTCAGGAGAATCACGACGACGTTCGCGAGCGGCGACGACGGGACGAGACTGCCGAGGACCATTGGTACTCCCTTTCAGCGACGCGGAAAAAGAAGCCACCGACACGGGGTGGTCGCGCGCGAGACGGGTTCGGTCGGTGGCCCGTTGCGTCGGTTGGTCGGTGGGTCGCGGACGCGGCGGGTCGTCAGTCGTCGCCGTGGGCCGATTCGGGCGTGAACGTGACGCCGCCGATTTCGATTTCGTCGGGGACGCGGTCGGTGTCGTGCGCGCCGACCGGCGGGAGGTTCGCGTCGGCCGCGAGCGACGCGTCGAGGTCGGTCGCGGACTCGATTGCCGTCATCTCGCCGTCGGCGTCGCGGGCGTCCTGGTCGATGCGCATCGAACAGAACTCCACGCCGCACATCGAACAGAAGCGCGCCTCCTTGTAGTTGTCACCGGGGAGCGTCTGGTCGTGATACGACCGCGCCCGCTCGGGGTCGAGCGCGAGGTCGAACTGCCGCGCCCAGTCGAACTCGTAGCGCGCCTCCGAGAGCGCGTCGTCCCAGTCGCGCGCGCCGGGGAGGTCGTTCGCCACGTCGGCCGCGTGGGCGGCGATTCGGTAGGCTGCGAGTCCCTCGCGCACGTCCTCACGGTCGGGAAGCCCGAGGTGTTCCTTGGGCGTGACGTAACACAGCATCGCCGCGCCGGCGCGGCCGGCCTCGGTCGCGCCGATGGCGCTCGTGATGTGGTCGTAGCCCGGGGCCACGTCGGTGACGAGCGGCCCGAGAACGTAGAACGGCGCGCCGTCGCAGACGTCCTGCTGGCGTTCGAC
Organism: Haloferax sp. ATB1; assembly: GCF_000730175.1. Lineage (NCBI taxonomy): Archaea > Methanobacteriati > Methanobacteriota > Halobacteria > Halobacteriales > Haloferacaceae > Haloferax > Haloferax sp. ATB1. The sequence goes on from NZ_JPES01000052.1 coordinate 34,533, forward strand.
GTTCTCGGCGATTTGGTCCATCGGGACGTGGCCGGGGCCCTCGACCATCACCTGCACGCCGTAGTCCCACGCGGTCTGCGTGAGTTCGCCCAGCGTGTCGAGTTCGGCGAACTGCGCGTCGTCGCCGGCGTCGGCCAGACAGCCGGGTCGGAGACTGTCGCCGAGCGAGAACGTCACGTCGTGCTCGGCGAAGATGTCGCAGATGTCCTCGAACGCGACGTACAGGGGGTTCTGTTCGCCGTTTTCCTCCATCCACTGGGCGAGGATGGAACCGCCGCGAGAGACGATACCCGTCTTCCGGCCGTCGGTCAGGGGGAGGTGCTCCATCAGACGCCCGCGTGAATCGTCATGTAGTCGACACCCTGTTCGGCCTGTTTCTCGATGATGTCGAGAAGCAGGTCGCGGGTGATCTCTTCGGGGCTGTCGACGCGCTTGACCGCCTCGTAGATGGGGACGGTGCCGATGGGGACCGGCGAGTACGCGACGTTCGCCTCGCGAATCTCGTCGAGGTTCGACCCCGTCGAGAGGTCCATCACCGTGTCCGCGCCGTAGTGGACCGCGGTGTGGAGCTTTTCTAACTCTTCTGTGAGGTCGCTCGTCGTCTCGCTGTTGCCGATGTTCGCGTTGACCTTCGTGGCGAACTCGCGGCCGATAATCATCGGGTCGAGCGAGTCGTGATTGCGGTTCGCGGGGACGACCGCCTGCCCCTCAGCGACCTGTTTCCTGACGAACTCGGGGTCGCGGTTCTCGCGCTCCGCGACGCGTTCCATCGCAGCGGTGACGCGTCCCTCTCGGGCGTGTTGGAGTTGCGTTGACGCCATTGATTACCTAGTGATACAACTGGCTAATAACAGTTGTGACAGCCGCGGGTGCTGGAGACGGCCGGAGACTCCGGGAATGAGATAGTGGGCCGAGTGCGTTCCCACCGGAATCCGACACTACGGGGTCAGTCGGCGGTGTCGAAACCCTCAGATACTGATGGACGTTGTGTGCTGAATCGAGCGGGTGTTCGCAGCAATCTGCTAATGTCCCGTTCGGCTCGTTGAGAATCGGTCGTCAAGTCAGTGTGGTCACCGTTCGCTGGTCGAGGCGGTATTGCTGAGCGGTGGTGTGTTGGACACAACCATCCCGAGAACCGACCACAGCATTATGGCGCTCGCTTTCAAAATGCCAAGGATGCCAGACGACAAACAGGGTCGAGATAAGCAGGCGGCCAACGAAGAACAGCGCCAGCGTGAGCGAGCGCTCCAAGAGGCGCGTAACCGCGCCGACGAACCCGAACCCGGGAAGCAACTCGGTGACCTCGACGATGCGCTTGAAATTCAGGACTATCCGACCACAACGGAGCAACTCGTCGAGAACTACGGCGACTACGAGGTCGAAACACAAGGAGGGTGGCAACCCATCCACGAGGTGCTCGCTTCGGTCGACAACGAAATATACGACTCCGCGGACGACGTTCGCGACCGGATACAGCGACTGATAAATCGGCGGTGAGTGCGTCCGAAGCGGTCTCTGCCGTGGCGATATTTCGGCGGCCCACGGTCCGAGACGCGTCCTCTCTGTCTGTACCACTCTTTGGCCCGTCCACATCAGTACGTATCGGTCCACTGCGGTTGGACATGTTCTCTCTCTCTCGCTCGCGCTGTTTGGAGCGCTCTTCCCCTGTCTGTGACCGACGAGTCTGACCCGGAAGACTACGGGCTCGACTCCTCGGACTCGGAGCGGTAAACCGCCTCATTTCCGCTGGAGAACGACACGATTCAGCGGGTTACTGGGTGACCAAGACGATTCCGACGACCGCGAACGCGATTCCCGTGAGTTTCGTGACGGTCAGTTCGTCTCCGAGAATTATCATCCCGATGATGGCCGCGACGACGAAGTACATCGCACCGAGCGTGGAGACGACCGTCGTCGACCCGTGAGTGAACCCGATATACATCGAGATGAGGCCAATTCCGGTGAACAACCCGGCCACGCCGGCAAGGAGTCCGCCTCTCGGGGTG
>NZ_JPES01000053.1:0-23146 GCF_000730175.1 Haloferax sp. ATB1
ACCTCCACGTCATCCGGACGAACGAAGACGGCGTGAGCTACGAGACTCCGTCGCCCACCTCTCGGAGTCCGAGCGCGAGGTGACCGGCCTCGTGTTCGCGCTCGCGGGCTACCTCATCCACGACGTCTACGAGACGGTCCCGTTCATGGTCCTCGACTCACTTGAGGCCATCGACTCGAACCGCATCTCGCGGCTCGTGGACTACTTCGCGGACTACGCCGACTTCCTCGCCGTCGCCCTCCTCGAAGAGGACGCGCAGGCGGTCGACAGTTCCTACCCGCGCTACTCCCCGGCGTAACGCCGCACCGACGCCGTTTGTTTTTCTCGTTTTTTCGCACCCCCCGCTGAGTCGCGTCGCGGACAGCACATCTCGTTTCGAGTTACACTATTAGGAGTGTCACGAAATGAGGGTCGACAGCGGCGGTGCGGCGCGCTCAGGAGAGCGCGATGCTCAGTTCGAGTTCCTCGGCGATGCCGAGGAGAACTTCGGTGAGACGGTCGAACTGCTCGCCTTTCATCCGGTTGGAGGGGCCGGCGACGCTCAGCGCGCCGAACACGCCGCCGTCAGGTCCCAACACGGGGGCCCCGACCGCGCGGACGCCGCTAATCTGCTCTTCGACGTTCAGTGCGTAGCCGCGCTCTCTGATTTCGGCGAGTTCGTCGAACAGTGCCTCCTCGTCGTGAATCGTCTGCTCCGTCTCCTTCGGGAGGCCGACTCGCTCGACGATCTCGTGGACTCGTTCTGTCGGCATGTGGGCGAGGATAGCCTTTCCGCTTGCCGTCGAGTGGAGGTAGACACGCTTTCCCACTGTCGACTGCGTCCAGACGCCGTGTTTTCCGGGTGAGGTGTGGACGTACACTCCTCGGCCGTGCTCTTCGACGGTGAAAATGGAGCGCCGCTCGGACTCCTCGGCGAGTACGTCGGTGTAGTGTTCGGCTTTCCCGAAACGGCGTTTTCGCGTCCGGACGAAGTTCCCGAGACCGAGAAAGCGAAGCCCGAGGTGATAGGTGTCACCCTCTTTAACCACGTATTCCTGGGATTCGAGAGTCGTCACGTGGGTGTGTGCGGTGCTCGGTGCGATGTCGAGTTCGCGGGCGATTTCGGTTACGCCGGCACCGTCGCGTTCCCTGAGTAATTCGACGATTCTGAGGGTTGTGACCGTCGTTTTGAGCGAGCGGTCGTTCGCGTTTTTGGTCATTACCTGCGGGTCGTCACCATCGCACATAGTGCTTTCGCCTCTCCCGAATACTAGTTGTTAGATGATGAATCAAGACCCCACCGACGCCGAAACGAGGTGTTTGTGAACAATACGCACAGTATCCGTCTGATTCGGGAGGTGGCTCTCCGCCTCGGAGTCGGCAGCCCTGACGGGCGAATCCGGCTGAGAGCGGTTCGAGAACCCTCGAATCGCCGGGATTTGGTCGTTCTATCGGTTTTGACATCTTTCGTTTTCTATATTCGTCGCTCGTGAATCTCAATCTTCAACCCGATTTCGGATCTTGAACGTCCACCGTTCCGGAAGTGTTATTATCGTTTCTCCAGTCAAAACGCACGAGACGCAATGAATCACAACGAGACGTTCGAGACGGTCGAGTCGCTGGAGGCGGAACTCGTCTCGCTCACCGAGTCGCTCTGGGAGACGCCCGAACTCGGGCTTCACGAGACCGAGTCAGCCGAGTTGCTCTCGTCGGTCCTCCGCGACGCCGGGTTCGACGTTACCGAGGGTATCGGCGGGATGCCGACGGCGTTCAGCGCGACCTACGGTGAGGGCGAGCCGCACGTCGGTATCCTCGGCGAGTACGACGCTCTGCCCGGACTGTCGCAGACGGTGTCGTCGAGCAGGGAACCCGTCGAGACCGGCGCGCCGGGTCATGGCTGCGGACACAACCTGTTCGGCGTCGCCGGCGTCGGGGCCGCCCTCGCCGCGAAGCGCGCCATCGACGACGGGCGGGCCGAGGGGACGGTCACGTTCTTCGGCTGTCCCGCCGAGGAGATACTCGTCGGCAAGGTGTTCATGGCTCACGACGGGGCGTTCGACGACCTCGACGCGGCGCTCACGTGGCATCCGAGCCACCTCAGCGCGCCGTTCATGGCGCAGACGCTCGCGATGAACTCCGTCGAGTACACGTTCCACGGCGAGTCGGCCCACGCCGCCGACAGCCCCCAGTCGGGTCGGAGCGCGCTCGACGCGGTCGAACTGCTGAACACCGGGTCGGAGTTCATGCGCGAGCACGTCTCCGACGACGCCCGCATCCACTACACCATCCCCGACGGCGGCGGCGCGCCGAACGTCGTCCCCGCGGAGGCGACGGCGTGGTTCTACGTCCGCGCGCCGACCCGCGACGAGGTTGACCGCATCACCGACTGGCTCGACGACGTGGCCGAGGGCGCGGCGCTCATGACCCAGACGACGGTGTCCCGGCGGTTCCACACCGGCTGTTACGACTACGTGGCGAACCACGCGCTGTCGGATAAACTGCTGGAGAACATGCGACTCGCCGGTCCCATCCCGTACACCGACGAGGACCGCGAGTTCGCCGCGGAGCTTCAGGAGACGCTCTCGGCGGAGACCATCGAGGCGCGGACGGCGCAACTCCCCGAGGAGCGACGCAAGGCGGCGCGCTCGTCGGTGCTGTATCCGGACGCCCAGCCCTCCTACGACGTGGGGACCGTGCTCAACGGCTCCACGGACGTCGGCGACGTGAGCTGGATTACGCCGACCGCACAGTTCTGGGCGGCGTCGTGGCCGGTGGGGACGCCATCGCATACGTGGCAGGCGGTCGCCGCAAACGGGAGCTTCGGGTCGAAGGCGGCCGTGTACGCCGCGAAGGTTCTCGCGGCGACGACGCTCGACCTCTTTTCGGACGAGGCGCTGGTGACGGCGGCCCGCGAGGAGTTCGAGGTGTCGGTGCCCGGCGAGTACGAGTCAGCGCTGCCGGAGGGGACGGAACCGCCGTTCCACCTCACGCTGTAGGCGGTAGTCGTCGGTAAAATCTCGTTTCGTTCGGGGGTTCGCTCGCTATCGTCCGTTTCTCGGTCGTCGAGCGCCGCGTTACTCCAGTTCCGACTGAAGGTGCGTCAGGATTCGGTCGGTCGTCGCCTCGATGACTGCTTCGAGGAACTCGGGGTCGGACTGCGTCGGGTCGCCGAGGCCGCCCTCCACGGTCAGGTCGTCGAAGTGGGCGTACTGGCGGACCTCGTAGCGGTTCTTCTTCGTCTGCGGCGTCTTGCGGTCGCCGTGGACGAGTTCGGGGCGGTAGTGTTCGATGACGCTCGTCTCGTACTCGCCGGCGTGACCCCACTCGGTGCCGAACCGCTCTTCTAACTGGTCGCGGGCGAAGTCAGTCCAGTGGGCGTAGTACGAGTCGAGTCCGTGGTCGCGCTGGAGCCGGTCGAGCGCGAGTTTGTGCGGCTCGATGTTGCCTCCGTGGAAGTTGGCGACGAGAAACCGGGTCGCGCCGTGGCGCTGGACCGACCGGCCCACGTCGATGATTATCTCTTGGTACGTGTCGGCTCCGAGCGAGACGGTCCCCGCGTAGTTGATGTGGTGCTCCGAGTAGCCGTACGGGAGGACCGGCAGAACGAGGAGGTTCAGGTCGTGTTCCGGGGCCGCCGCGGCGAGTTCCGCGGTCAGGTTCTCCGCTCGGATGGAGTCGACCGAGGTCGGGAGGTGCGTCGAGTGCTGTTCGGTTGCTCCGCAGGGGAGCACGACGAAGTCCGCCTCGTCGAACGCGGTTTCGGCTTCCTGCCACGTCATCTCCGCTAGGAGCGACTGTGACTCCGTTGAGTCCATAGGAAGATACGCACAGTTGTCGTATATAATGATTCACGAAGCGGCAGTTCGCGTAGAAAAGGGGAAACAGATGTGTAGTATGCAAATGGTTAAGTTGGTGATGCCGAAATGATTCGGCGTCAATGATGAGAGAGAGTGTCTCACGTAGAAACATACTGAAAGCGACGGGTGCGTCGATACCTGTCTTACTCGCCGGGTGTACGTCCGACTCCGGTTCCGAAACGACGACCGAGGGCGATGGCGGCGGCGGAACGACCACGAGCGGCGGGACGGAGACGACCTCAGGGAGTTCCGACGCGACGATAAACATCGGACAGTCGCTGAACCCCGTCCGATTCGACCCGATAACGCAGCTTTCGAACCCCGACGCGCTCGTCGCGAACCGGGTGTTCAGCCAGCTGTACACCTACGGCGAGGGGACCGACGTGGTCCCGAACCTCGCGACGAGCATGCCGACCATCGAGCGGGACAACACCCGCTACATCGTCGAAATCGTCGACAACGCGATGTTCCACAACGGCGACCCGGTCACCGCCGAGGACGTGGCCTACTCGTTCCGCGCGCCAATCGAGGAGGAGACGCCTCTCTTGGGTATCTTCAGCGTCATCGATTCCGTCGAGGCTATCGACGAGACGACGGTCCAGTTCGACCTCTCGAACCCCTACGCGATGTTCCAGCACGTCCTCACCCATCAGGTCGTGCCGGAGGCCGTCCGCGAGGAGGACAAAGAGGCGTTCAGCACCCAACAGCCCATCGGGTCGGGGCCGTTCAAGTTCGTCGAGTGGGAAGAGAGCAACTACGTCACGCTCGAACGCTGGGACGACTACTGGGGCGACGAACTGCCCAACGTCGCGGGCGTCGAGTTCACGCCCATCACGGAGTCGACGACGCGCGTCACCAACCTCCGGACGGGCGACGTGGACGTCATCGAAACGATTCCGCCGCGGCTCTGGGACACCGTCGAGAGCACCGAAGACACGAGCATCTCCGAGGTGGAGAGTGTCGGGTACTTCTACGTCGCGTTCAACTGCAACGAGGGGCCGACCGCCGACAAGCGCGTCCGCGAGGCCATCGACTACAGCTTCTCGATGGACGACGCGGTCGACCGCTACATCGACCCGGCCGGACTCCGCCAGTACGGCCCGCTTCCGGGGCCGATGGTCGAAGAGTGGGACATGCCGCTCGAAGAGTGGATGGAGATTCCGAACGACAAGGACATCGAGCAGGCGACGGCGCTGTTCGAGGAGGCGGGCGTCCCCGCCGACTGGGACGCGAAGATTATCGTCCCGCCGGACGACAACCGCGAGAACATCGGCCTCTCTATCGCCAACGGCATCAAGGAGGCCGGCTACGAGGCCCACGTCGAACGGCTCGACTGGGGCGCGATGCTCAGCCGCGCGTACACCGGCAACGCCTCGGACTACAACATCTACGTCCTCGGGTGGGTCCGCTACCCCGACCCGGACGACTTCATGTTCAACCTGTTCCACGAGGAGTCCGAGGGCGTGAACCAGGGCGTCTACTACAAGAACGACGAGGTCATGGAGCAGATTAAGGGCGCGCGCGAGTCGACCGACCGCGACGAGCGCCAACAGCTCTACCAGTCCGCCATCTCGACGCTCTTGGAGGACAAAGTCCACCTCCCCGCGTTCAACTACAAGAACTCCTACGGCGTGAAGTCCACCGTCAGCGACTTCCAAGTACACCCGGTCTCGCCGCAGAACCCGCGGCTCCTCACCGGCTACAACAACGTCTCCGTCGACAGATGACGTTGTACTGTCGGTAACAGTTACCAAACGTTATATGCTCACTCCCCATCCACTCCAATCAATGACGACAACCGGTTACATCGGACGGCGATTACTCCAAATCGTTCCGGTCTTGCTGTTCGTCGTTACGGTCACGTTCGTCCTCATCAACTCGATTCCCGGCGACCCGGTTCGCATCCTCGTCGGGCCGGCCGCCGACGCGGCGGCCATCGAGGCCGCCCGCGCGAAGTACGGCCTCGACCAACCGCTGTACGTCCGGTACGTCAGGTACCTCGCGGCGGTCGCGACGGGCGACTTCGGGACGAGCATCCACTACGGTGGAGTCGCGGTGACGGAGAAGATTTTCGAGCGGCTTCCGGTGACGCTGCTGCTCCTCGCGTCGAGTTTCACCCTCGCAATCGGCTCCGCGATTCCGCTGGGCATCTTCGCCGCCAAGAACCGTAACAACGGCTACGACCACCTCGCCCGCATCACGTCGCTCATCGGCGTCAGCACGCCGAGCTTCTGGGTCGGCCTGCTGCTCATCATCGTGTTCGCGTACTACGGCGACCTCCTGCCGCCGAGCGGGCTCGTCATGCCGTGGGCCGACCCCGCGTCGGTCGACGGCGCGACGTCGAGACTGGACGTGCTCGCGACTGCCGCGTCGCATCTGATACTCCCCTCTATCACGCTGGGGACGCTCCAGATGGCGGCCATCACGCGCATCGAGCGGTCGTCGATGCTCGAAGTGCTCAACAAGGACTACGTCCAGCTCGCCCGCGCCTACGGCGTCTCCGAGCGGACGATTCTCCGGCGGCAGGCGTTCAAGAACGCGCAACTGCCGGTGCTCACCGTCATCGGCATCCAGATGACGACCGCCCTCGGCGGCGCGGTGCTGACCGAGACGGTCTTCAACATCAACGGGATGGGGAACCTCATCATCACCGCGGTCCGGGCGCAGGACTACCAGCTTATCATGGGCACGACGATATTCTTCGCCATCGTGTTCGTCCTCGGCGTGCTCGTCGTGGACGTGCTGTACGCAGTCATCGACCCGCGCATCTCCTACGGGGGTGGTGCCGGTGAGTGATTCGACGGCCGCCGTCGGCGACTCGGCCCGCACGGGCGGCGTCGCGGACGCCGACGAGCGCTCCGCCGTCTCGCGCACCTCGCAGGTCGTCCAACAACTCAAGCGCAACTCGGCGTCGCGCGTCGGCCTCTACGTTATCGGGCTCGTGACGGTCGTCGCGCTGTTGACGACCATCGACGCCGACCTGTTCGACTACCAGTTCGCGGCGACGTTCTGGTACCATCCGGAGAACGACCCCGCGGGAAGCACAATCCTGCTCCCGCCGGTCGGCATCGAAAACAGCTTCGGGACGGGGACGTGGGCACATCCGCTCGGGACGGACCACCGCGGCCGCGACGTGCTCGTCAGGCTGGTCTACGGCACCCGCATCGCCGTTCAGGTGGGTCTCATCGCGACGGGCATCGGGATGACCATCGGGACGGTCGTCGGTGCGGTCTCCGGCTACTACGGCGGCTGGGTGGACGACGTGCTCCAGCGATTCGTCGAATCGCTGTACCGCGATTCCGTTCCTCATCCTCGTCATCGCCATCATGTCCGCGTTCGGCAAGGAACTCGGCATCGCTATCGTCGGCGTCTCCATCACGACGATTCCGGTGTTCACGCGCCTGATTCGCTCGCAGGTGCTGAGCGTCCGGGAGATGGAGTACGTCGAGGCCGCGAAGGCCGCCGGCGTGCGCGACCGCCACATCATCTTCCGCCACATCATCCCCAACAGTTTCGCGCCGGTGCTCGTCCAATCGACGCTGCAGGTCGGCGTGAACATCCTCATCGTCGCGTCGCTGTCGTTCCTCGGGTTCGGGGTCCAGCCCCCGACGCCGTCGTGGGGGCAGATGCTCGCCCACTCGCGGCAGTACATGATCGTCAACCCGTGGTTCAGCATCTGGCCGGGCCTCGCGATTCTCGCGACGGTCATCGGCTTCAACCTGCTGGGCGACGGCCTGCGCGACGCAATCGACCCGCGGTCGAACGACTGACGATGAACGGACGACACATCTCACCGACCGTTCGCCGCGGGGCCGGGAGTCGCCCGGCCTCCGCCAGCCGTTCGCCCGCTGAACTATCGTTCTCGCTCCTTCCCCGGGGCGGCGTCGGAACTCGCTCTTGCGGTTCTGCAGAGGCACCCATCTCACGCACCGACGCCCCCCACCACTCCACGACCAATGTCTGATACGCTACTCACCGTCCGCGACCTGCACACCCACTTCCGCACCGACGCGGGGACCGTCCGGGCCGTCGACGGTATCTCGTTCGAGGTACAGCGCGGCGAAGTGCTCGGGTTAGTCGGCGAGAGCGGCGCCGGAAAGAGCGTCGCGGCGCGGAGCATCATGCGCCTCATCGACTCGCCGGGCGTCATCGTCAACGGCGAGGTCCGCTTCGAAGACGACCTGCTCGTCGGCGTCGAGCGCGGCGACGACCCCGACGACGAACCCAAGCAGGACCCCGAGATGCTGTCGAGCCGCGAGATTCGCGAGCGCATCCGGGGCCGCGAAATCGCGATGATATTTCAGGACCCCACGGAGAGCCTCAACCCGGTGTTCACCGTCGGCGAGCAGTTGAGCGAGATTATCGGGCTCAACCGCGACGTGTCGGCGGCCGAAGCCGAGGCCATCGCCGTCGAGCGCCTCCGCGAGGTCGGAATCCCCGAGGCCGAACGCCGGATGGACGACTACCCCCACGAGTTCTCCGGCGGGATGCGCCAGCGCGTCCTCATCGCGATGGCGTTCGCGTGCGAACCGAGCCTCGTCATCGCCGACGAGCCGACCACCGCGCTCGACGTGACCGTCGAGGCGCAGATTCTCGACCTCGTGAAGGACCTCGCGGCGCGCTACGACACGTCGTTCGTCTGGGTCACCCACGACATGGGCGTCGTCGCCGAGATATGCGACCGCGTGGCCGTGATGTACCTCGGCGAAATCGTCGAGCAGGCGACCGTCGACGACCTCTTTCACGACACGAAACACCCCTACACCGAGGCGCTCCTCGGGTCGATTCCGCGACCCGACCGCGACGTGGACGGCCTGTCGCCCATCGAGGGCATCATGCCGGAAGCCATCAACCCGCCGCAGGGCTGTCGCTTCCACACGCGGTGCCCGCACGCCCGAGAGGCGTGTCTGCACGCCCACCCCGACGCTCGGCGCGTCGACGGCGGGGGACAAGGGCTCCGGTGACGCGAGCGCGAGCGCCACAGCCTCCGCTGACGACGGTCCAACCACCGCCTCCACCACCGCTGACGGCACCACCCTCACCGAAGTCGCCGCCGCACCACACCGGGCGGCGTGCCTGCGCAACGACGCGTTCGCCGAGGCGGGCTACTGGGAGAGCGAACCGCTCGACGACGCCGAGTCCGTCTCCGAGTCAGCCGCCTCCGAGACCGGAGAGGTCACCGAGACTGGGACCGGTTCAACCTTCGATCCCGACGCCGACCCGCTGCTCAGCGTGCGCGACCTGCGGAAGTATTTCGACGCGAGCGACGGCTTCCTCGACCGCCTCCGGTTCGACCGCGACGCGGGACTGCTCCCCTTCTCGGTCGAGCGCGAGCACGTCCGCGCGGTCGACGGCGTCTCGTTCGACATCCTGCCCGGCGAGACCCTCGGCCTCGTCGGCGAGTCCGGGTGCGGGAAGTCGACGCTCGCGCGAACGCTCCTCCGGTTGGTCGACCCGACCTCCGGGGACATCGTCTTCGACGGGGAGAACCTCGCCGAACTGTCGAAAGAGGAGCTTCGGAAGCGGCGCAAGCGCATGCAGTTCGTCTTTCAGGACCCGCAGGCGTCGCTCGACCCGCGGATGACCGTCGGCGAAATCGTCGAGGAGCCGATGCAGGCCCACGGCCTTTACGAGGGCAACCGCGAGGAGCGGGCGCGCGAACTGCTGGAGACGGTCGGTCTCGACGCCGACCACTACAACCGCTACCCCCACCAGTTCTCCGGCGGCCAGCGCCAGCGGGTCAACCTCGCGCGGGCGCTCTCGGTCGACCCCGACTTCATCGTCTGCGACGAGCCGACCTCGGCGCTCGACGCGTCGGTGCAGGCGCAGGTGCTCAACACGATGAAGGAACTCCAAGACGAGTTCGGCCTGACGTATCTCTTCATCAGCCACGACCTGAGCGTCATCCGGCACGTCTGCGACCGCGTGGCCGTGATGTACCTCGGCGAACTGGTCGAACTCGCCGACAAGGACGACCTGTTCGAGTCGCCGAAGCACCCCTACACCCGGGCGCTACTCTCGTCGATTCCGGTGCCCGACCCGCGGGTGTCCCGCGAGACCGTCCCGCTGTCCGGCGACGTGCCGTCGCCGATTCACCCGCCGAGCGGCTGTCGGTTCCACACCCGGTGTCCGAGCCTCGTCGCCCCGGCGGAACTCGACCTCGGCGACGAGGAGTGGGACCGCGTGCGCCGGTTCGTCAGAGCCGTCCAGCGCGAGTCCCCGGACATCGTCGCCGACGACGCTCGCGCGACCTACTTCCCGGACGGGCTCCCCGCCGGCGACGCCGGCACGACCGTCGAGCGCGCGCTCTCGCTCGCGGCCGACGGCGCGTGGCGCGACGCCGCGTCGCTCCTGACGGAGACGTTCGTCGAGCCGAGCGTCTGCACCTCCGAGGTGCCGGCGCTGGAGTCGCCCGACGAACTCGACCGTATCGTCAGCTGTCACCACTACTCCTGAAAAAGCGTCTCCGTCGTTTCCCTACCGCACCTCACGCCGACCCGAATCGGTCGGCGACTTCGTCAACGGTTTCGAAGGCGACGCCCGGCGCGTCGGCGACGTGTTCGACGAACGATTCGAGCCGGGCGAGCCGGTGTGACTGCCCGATGACCTGCGGGTGCATCGTGAGGACGAAGACGCCGCCGTCGACGTTGTCGACCATCCAGTCGAACTGCTCGCGCCACTGGCGGAACACCGCTTTCTCGTTCGCGTAGCCCCGCTTGCGGTTGAACGCGAACGCCGGGAAGTCGTCGCGTTGCCACGAGACGGGCACCTCGACGATGTCGGTCTCGGTGCCGCGCTCGAAGGGGGCGTCGGCGGGCGCGGCCCACCCCTCGCGGACGCGGTACGGCTCGAAGTCGGTCGCCATCTGGCTGGAGTCCCACTCGAAGCCGAGTTCGTCGAGGATGCCGAGCGTGTGGGTCGAGAAGTCCCACGACGGCGAGCGGTAGCCGGTCGGCCGGCGCCCCGTGAGGTCCACGATGCTCTCGACGCCGCGTTTCACGTCGTCGTACTCGGCCTCTCGCGACTCGTACTGTCGCGGGCGGGTGTGCGACCAGCCGTGGTGCTGGATGTCGTGGCCGCGGCTCCACACCTCCTCGGCGGCCTCGGGGAAGCTATCGATGGTGTGGCCCGGCGTGAACCACGTGGTCTCGACGCCGAACTCGTCCAAGAGGTCGAGGACGCGGGGCGCGCCCACGTCGACGCCGAAGAGTCCTCTCGACAGTTTCGTCGGGCTGTCCGGCGATTCGAACGAGTGTATCCACGAGGAGACGCCGTCGAAGTCGAACGTGAGGCAGACGCTGTGGTGAGTCACGTTTCGACGTACGAAAATCGATGTGATAGCTGTTTCCATGCCGCATTCCCGAACGCTGGCGGCCTATCGTCTCTCCCGCCCCGCGAGTTACTGAAACGCCGGCGCGACGCGCTCGGCGAACAGTTCGGCGCTCGTCGCCTCGGGGAAGTCGACGAACTCCACGACGACCTCGCCGAAGCCCATCTCGGCGAACGTCTCCAGTCGCTCGCGGACCTGTTCGGGCGTGCCGACGAGCGGGTACTCGCTGTCGGCGACGTTCTCGGGCTTGAACCGCGGGAAGTGCTCGTCGAGGAGGGCGTCGAGTTCCGCCTCGTCCTCGCGTAGCAGACACCGCGCGAACCACGAGCGCTCTATCTCCTCGAACGGCCGGCCGTAGCCCTCGCAGTGGCGTTCCAGCACGTCCAGTTTGTGTTGCATCACCTCCGGCGGCCCCCAGAAGTTCCACGAGTCGGCGTACTGGGCGGTGATTCGGAGCGTGAACGACTCGCCGCCGCCGCCGACCATGATGGGCGGGTGCGGGTCTTGGACGGGGTGGGGCCGGCACATCGCCTCGTCGAGGGTGTAGTAGTCGCCGTCGAAGCTGACCGTCTCCTCGGTCCACAGGCGCTTGAGCATCCGAATCGACTCCTCCAGCATCCGGAGCCGAGTCGGCGCGTCCGGCCAGTCGTAGCCGTAGGCCCGCGCCTCGCTCTCCTTCCAGCCGGCTCCCATGCCGAGTTTGAGTCGCCCGTCGCTCACGGCGTCGAGGGTCGGCGGCCTGCTTGGCGAGGAGCGCGGGGTTCCGGAAGTGGTTGTTCACCGTCTTCGGGTAGAGGTACACGTCTTCGGTCTCGCGGGCGATGGCGGCCAGCGTGACGAAACACTCCGTCGTGGGGCCACTGCCGGTCATGACGTGGTCGGGGACGGCGACGCCGTCGAAGCCGAGATCCTCCATCGCCACGGCGAACCCAACCTGCGCGTCCCACGAAATCTCGTCGCAGAACGCCAACTGAGAGTGAACGGAGTCGCCGGCGCTGGTCGGAACGTTGACTGCGAACTGCATACAAACGGCTCACGCGCGACCACGAAAACAGTTACCACTTCACTCGCCTCGGCGGCGTCGCTCGCACCACTCTCAATCGTACCACTCGAACCACTCTCGACCGCGACAGTACCGCTCGCCGCCACCCCAACACGTACTACGGTCCGCGCCGTCTCGATCCACATGACGGACCACCAGCGCGCGGCAATCGTGACCGGCGCGTCCAGCGGTATCGGGCGGGCGGTCGTCGAGCGCCTCCGAGCGGACTACGACTACGTCGCCTGCTTCGATATCGAGACCGGCGAGACGGACTGGGACGACGAGCGCGTCCACGAGTTCGCCGTCGACGTTCGCGACCCCGACGCGGTCGCGGACGCCGTGGCGGCGGTCGAATCGGTCGCCGATGTGGCGGCGCTCGTGAACAACGCGGGTATCTCGCGGGCGGTCTCCCTCGCGGACCTCGACCCAGACGAGTGGGACCGCGTCCTCGGCGTGAACCTCAAGGGGCAGTACGTCGTCGCTCGCGCCGTCGCCCCGAGCATGGTCGAGCGCGGCGAGGGTGCCATCGTCAACGTGTCGAGCGTCGCCGGCCTTCGCGGGAGCGCCACCGGCGGCGTCCACTACTCCTCGTCGAAAGCGGGCGTCTTCGGGCTCACGAAGGGGCTGGCGAAACAACTCGGCCCCGAGGTGCGCGTCAACTGCGTCGCGCCGGGACTCGTCGAGACGCCGCTTCTCACCGAGTCGAACCTCTGGACCGAGGAGGCGCTCGCCGAGTACGCCGCCGACCTCCCGCTCGAACGCATCGGAACGCCCGAGGAAGTCGCCGACGTTGTCGCGTTCCTCTGCGACGGCGCGGGCTACATGACGGGGACGGTGCTGACGGTCGACGGCGGGTCGATGCTCCGGTGACGCGCCGGGCGACCGTGGTCACGGACAGTTCCGAGTGCGCCGAGTAGGCCAGATATATCAAAAATAGTGGTATATCATATTCTCCTAATTACTGTCACTCGTTCGAATCCCCTCGAGCGATTCGTCATCGGTCGGTCTCTCTGTTGGTTCAGCACGCTCGACCCGTGGATCGCGATAACACTGTCCGGCGAAAGAACGTACTGTCACGCCTTTGTGCCGATTCTCCCCACGTTCTGTTCGTCAGAGATGCGCGTCCGTGTCGAGCGCGGTCGGACTGAGTCTGGTTTCCGCGGTAGTCCGCGATTCCGATGACGATGTCGCTGACTGACTCCGTTTATCCGAGGACCGGGTGGGTTATAACAGGCTGATACTTCGGGGAAACCGCCGAATACGGGGACGAGGTCCGCGGTCGCCGATTCGATGTGAACGCGCTCGGCCGGGTGTCGAAGAGAGGACTCGACTCAAAGTATAGAACTATTGATTATTTTGAAGTCTATTCTGAAAAAATATGTTTTTGGCAGCACCGTTCCTCCCGCAACGTTGAGCCTTTCACAACATATTACGCCGCCGGCGCTGTACCGGACGCTCGGGCACAACCATGGACTACGTCAAAGAAGACGACACGGTCGTCGTTAGGCTGGATCCCGGCGAACAGGTCCTCGACTCGCTCGCGACGGTGCGCGACGAGTTCGACATCGAACACGGCTTTCTCACGGGTATCGGCGCGGTCGATTCCGTCACGCTCGGCCACTACGACGTGGGCGACCAGGAGTACCTCGAAGAGGAGTTCACGGGCCAGTTCGAGGTGACGAGCTTCCTCGGCAACATCGGCCCCGACAAGATTCACACGCACATCCAGGTCGGCACGCGCGACTTCGAGACGCTCGGCGGCCACTGTTCCGGCGCGCGCGTCTCCGGGACGTTCGAGGTCGTCATTCACCTCGGCGAGACGCCGCTGACCCACCACCTCGACGAACAGACCGGTCTCGATGTGTTCGACATCTGACTGGCCTGGTCCGGCCCGGACCGAACTGAGTCGGACTAAACCTAACTGAACCGGACCGAGCGATTCGCGGTGCGGACGCTCGGTCGCTTTTTCGTGCGCCCGTTGTGTGTCGAGAGCGTCGCGCTCGTCGGGCGACGAGTGACGATTCGGAGAAAGAAAAGCCGGTGCTGTCAGGACGTCGGCCGGTGGTGGAGGGCCGAAGCGAGGGGGCTGGAGGGCGCGTATCGGCGGACTGGCCGACGCCCCGAGCGCACCGAACGAGGGTTCCGGGGGTCGTCCGCCGACGCGGGTTCCGCCGTGGGGACCGACCGGGGACCGCTGGTCGCGCCGCCGTCGGCGGGTCGCAACCGCCGGTCCATCGGACCGCGGCCGGCGGCAACTATTCGTAGTCGGTAACCCATATTGGCGGTTCCTCGGTAACTACCGTAAGTTACGTGAGTAGCATGAGTACAGTGTGTTTCTCGCGATTCGACGTTTATCGACGTTCTATCGTTCACTCACGGCAGAATTTACCAACCGAATGACTTTCGACACGGGCGGTCGTGGCCGAGAGTGACAGATGAAACGACACCTCCGCGTTCACATCGTCCCCCTGTGGCGCGAACACGACCGCATCGTCGGCCCCATCGAGGACGACCGACCGGACAAGGTCTACCTCCTCGAACACGAGGACCCCGCGGTCGAGCGCCCGACCTACCACGATGCCGTCGTCGACCGAATCGCCGACGTGGTCGGCACCCCGCCCGACGTCGAGTACCTCGACCTCTTCGACATGTACGAGGTGATGGGCGCGATTACGACCATCGCCGACTGGCACCCCGACGACTTCGTCCGCGTCAACGTCACCGCCGGCACAAAGCGTGCTGCTGTCGGCGCGACGATGGCCTGCATGGACGAACGCACCGACGCCGAACCGTACGTCGTCGACCCGGAGGTCCGGCCGCACGGCCTCGACGCGCCGGTCACGAAGGGGTTCGAACAGGCGTCGCTCCTGACGACCTACCAAATCGACTCGCCCTCCCCGGACCAAGTCGCCGCGCTCGCCATCATCGAGGCCCACGACACCAACGCCAAACACGCGAAAAAGAAGACGCTCATCACCGAGGCGGCCCGTTACGGCCTCGAGTTCATGCGCGGCCGCGTCGACGGAGAGGCGGCCGACTACGAACCCGTCACTGGCGACTACAACGTCCTCGACAACCGCGTCACCGCGACGCTCGAACATCAGGGCTACGTCACCGTCACCCAGCGCGGAACCCGTCGCTACCTCGAACTCACGGAGGAGGGCAGACAGACGCTCCGCGCGTTCCGTCACCGCGCCGAGTCTGTCGTCTCGGACCTCGAAGCCCGGACCGATGACCCGTCCGAGAACGTCGATTTCGCCCTCGACAATCCGGTCGACGCGCTCGTGGAGAACCGGTAGGACGAGTCGTCGGGATGCGGCCGGGGAAACTGTTAGTACGGTAGCACCGGGACACAAACATGTATGCCCTCCAACATGCAGACGCGTAGAGCCGTCCTCGCGGCCGGCGGTGCGACCGCCCTCGCATCGCTCTCAGGTTGTGTCGCCCGCGCAATCGGTGCCCTCGATGTCGAGCGCGACTACCGACGCGACGCGCCGGTCGGCGACGTGACGGGCGCGTGGCCGACGTACCAGCACGACTTCGCCAACACCGGTTACACGACTGACCCCGGCCCCTCGTCGGACGCGAGCGTCGAGCGAATCGCGTCGGGCGACGCCGCGCTCGCCACCTCGGTCGCGCTCGCCGACGGGCGGGGCGTGCTCGGCCACAGCGACGGCGACGGGGAGGACGGCGTCTACCGCGCGCTCGACCTCGATTCCGAGACCGCTCCCGCCGACTCCGACGACGCGTGGACCGTCGATTACGCGCACGGCAAGTCCACGCCCACGCTCGCCGGCGACGCGATGTTCGTCTCGACAGCTGAGTTCGTCGCGGCCTACGACGCGCGGACCGGCGAGCGGTGCTGGCGGACGAGCGAGGGCGGGTATGGGACCTCCGGGAACGCGCCGGTACTCGCAGCGGGTGTGCTCGTCGACGGCGGCGGTTCGACCGTCTTCGGGCGCGACCCGGTGACCGGAAAAGAGCAATGGAGCTACGACGCCGGCGAGGCGTCGCCTGGACTCGTCGCCCGCAAAGGCGTCGTCTACACGCCAATCGGCGTTGACCACGAGCAGACCGGCGTCGCCGCACTCGATGCCGCAACCGGCGAGGAGCGGTGGCGACGCGAGGACCTCCCGCAGAGCGGCGTCCCGCTCGCGGTAGGCGGCTCTCACCTGTACTACAACGCCCACCGCGGGAACGTGTTCGCCCTCGCCCTCGAAGACGGGTCGACGCAGTGGCGGGCGTCAATCCCGCTCCCGGAGAACGGCAGCCCACGGACCGCCGTCACGGGCGACACGCTCCATGTCCAGACCTCGCGGGGGAGTCTCGCCGCGTTCGACGTGGCTGACGGTGCGACGAAGTGGACGCTGTCGCTCGATGCGGATACGTTCCCCCGACCGCCGGTCGTCGCGGGCGACACCCGATTCGTGGCGAGCGACGACCGCCTCTACGCGATTTCGGCGGCGTCCGGCGATGAACTGTGGTCGAAGGCGCTCGACGCTCGACCCACCGGTGGTCTGTCGGTCCGCGGTTCCGAGATTTACTTCGCCGGAATGGGACGTACCCCCGGCGTGTTCCGCGTAGCCGACTGAGGCCAGCGGGCCGTCACAGGGGTTGCGGACGCCGAGTTTCGCGTCCGCACGACGCGCTCGCCGTCACTCGAACGTGTACGTCCGGTACCGTCGAACCGCGTACCGGTACGAGCCGTAGGTGACGCCGACGGTCACCAGAAGGTACAGTCCGAGTCCGGCGGCGAGAAGCGGCGTCGCGGAGAGGTGGCCGGTGACGCCGAACCACGTGGCGACGAGGCCGATGACGGTGCCGGGGCCGACGACGAACATGAACGCCATCAGCACGAGCGTCGAGGGAACGACGGTCGTCGTGCCCCAGAACTCGCGTTCCTCGTATATCGGGTACGCCGCGCCGATGCCGACCGAGAAGGCCGCCGCGGCGACGCACATGAGGACGCCGACGAGCGCGAAGCCGACCGCCGACAGCGGCGACGTGCCGAGGGCTACGGTCGCCAGCGGGAGCGCCGCGGCAACCGGTACGCCGAGAATCACGCCGGCGAGCACGCGACCGCGGACCAGCGTCCGGGGCGCGGTCGGAGTCAACAGCAACATCGGAAACTGCGGGTAGTCGTCGCCGATGGGGTTGAGGCCGAACGTCGCGCCCGCGAGGTAGGTTCCCAGGCCAGCCCCGCTCGCGGCGAGCAGCGGGCCGAGGCCGTCGGCCGAGGACTGGACGATGGTCGTCCCGAGCGGGCCGAGGAAGAACGCCAGCATCACGAGATGCGTGAACTTCTGGGGGTGGCGGACGCCGCGGACGAGCAGGCCCCACGCGACGTGGCCGCCATTTGTCCCCGCGAGCGGTTTCGGCGTCGAGAAGCCGCCGGGCGAGCCGTCAGCCTTCGCGCTCGGCACCGACGAGACTCGGTCGCTTCCGCTCGTGCGGTCGGTGAACCAGAGGGCGCTCGCCTGCCGGGTGGCGACGACGAGACCGACGGGCGTGAGTGCGACGATAGCCGCGAAGGTGACGATGGCGGCCGCCGAGAACGGTCGGGCGAGCGGGGTCCCGACGAATGCGAGCGCGAGGTAGTCTGCGAGCGGCCCGAACGTCAGCGTCGCCGCCAGCCAGTCGAGCGGGAGCGACCCCTCGGCCAGCAACCGGCCGAACGACTGCGAGACGAGGACGAGTCCCACCATTGCGACGAAGCCGATGACCTTGAGGGTGCGCCGGACGCCGGGCAGGCGCTTGAACCCGCGGAGCACGGCGACGCCGACTGCGTAGCCCCAGACGGTCGTACAGCACGCCAACGGGGCCGCGACGACGGCCGTCGTGAGCAACAGCGACGGCGCGCCGAGACCGGCCGTGAACGTCGCGGCGACGACTGCCAGCGGGAGCCCGAACCAGAGACCAATTCGACCGATTTCGGCGGTGATGAGCCCGATGACGACGGCCCGCGGATGAACCGTCGTGAGCACGAGCGACTCGTTTTCGACGCGGCCGATGCGTTCGAGCGTCCGGAACGCCGCGAGGAGCGTGAGCCCCACGGGTATCGCGGTGGCAACGAGGTCGAAGAAGGGAATCTCGGTCACGGACTGCGCGCCCCGGCCGACGACGTAGACGGCTGGGAGCGAAAACAGGAGGGTGCCACCGAAGAACAGCAAGAGCAACAGGAGGCCGATGATTCGGCGCGTCTCGGAGGCGTACCCCCGGAGACTCCGCACGAACTCGGCGCGCCCGATTCGCAGGCCGTGGCGAACGTCTCGTCGGAGGCTCATTCGTCGGCGACACCCGACAGTTGCGTCTCGTCGCTCGTGACCGCGAGGAACGCGTCTTCGAGCGAGCCCTCGCCGCCCGTCTGGGCGCGCGATTTCACCTCGTCGGGCGTCCCCTCGGCGACGACGCGACCGTCGAACAGGACGCCGACCTCGTCGGCGACGGCCTCGACCACGGGGAGGATGTGCGTCGAGAGGAAGACCGTCGCTCCCGAGTCGGCCACGTCGCCGATGGAGGTCCGAATCTGTCTCGCCGCGCGGGGGTCGAGCCCGGAGGTCGGCTCGTCGAGAAACAGCACGTCCGGCTCGTGGAGCACGCTCTGGATGAACGCGGTCTTCTGTTTCATCCCCTTCGAGTACGTGCCGATGCGCTTGTTCGCGTCGCCGACGAGACCAAACTGGTCGAGCAGGTCGTCGATGCGCGCCTCGGCGGTCTCCGCCGGGAGGTCGCGCAGGTCGGCGACGTAGTCGAGCTGCTCGCGCGCGCTGAACTCGTCGTACAGCGGCGGCGTCTCCGGGAGGTAGCCGACGTGCGGCGCGAGTTTCCTACGGTCGCTCACGTCGAGGTCGCAGATGCGGACCGACCCCGAGGTGGGCTGTGAGAGCCCCGTCAGGATGCGCATCGTCGTCGTCTTCCCCGCGCCGTTCGGCCCGAGGAATCCGTACACCGTTCCGCTCGGAATCGATAGCGAGACGCCGTCGAGCGCGACCTCGGAACCGTAGGACTTCCTGAGGTCAGTCGCTTCGATGGCGACGTCCGCGTTGGTGGAGGGCATGGGACGGCCCGCGTTTCGCCCCCCGGACGCCTAACGGTTGCGAATTGATACATGACCGACAGAAATGGCGGCGGTTCGCGGCGGCGTCAGGCGTTTACTCTCTCGCGGTTCGCCGGTCGAATCGACCGGTAGAACGCGGTCGAGTAGGCGGCGAAGAAACCGCCGACGAGGCCGCTGACGAGCACGAGTCCGACCGCGATGGCGACCATGCCGACGACGCCGACCGTCGGGAGACTCGAAACCGCCGACGCGGCGGGACCACCGGCACCCGACTCGGTCACTGCGGCCCCCTGATGCTGGAGCGACGGGGTGAGAACGAACGAAATGACGACAGCGAACGCGCCGACGAGGAGGCCACCGAGTCCGGTGATGACCGAGTAGCCGAGGACCGATACGAGGTTGTTCCTGACGCAGGCGACGCTCCGCTTGATGCCGTCGACCGCGCCGAGGTCGTCGATGACGATGGCGTGGCCGAAGAACTGCGAGACGAACACCACGGCGAGGTAGGTGAGGGTCACGGCGAGGACGACGACGCCCAGAATCGCGAGCGTGGCGGTCCCCGCTTGGGCGTTGCTTCCGAGGACAGCGATGCCGACGAACACCGAGGCGAAGACGCCGACGAACGACAACACGAGATTGACGGCCAGCAGGGAGAAGTACACCACGAGCAGCGAGACGTAGTGCGTTTTTCCTTCGCTAACGAACGTACTGAGCGAGGTCCGACTGTCGATGGCCTCGTTGGCCATGCCGAGGACGCCGCCGAGGAAGAACGGGAGGATGAATATCATGAGTCCGCTGAACCCCAGCGAGATGATGCTTCCGATGAACGGGCTAACCGCCTGCGCGAACATCGACGGGAGTTGAATCAGGCTGAACGCCGCGGCGACGACGAACAGTATCGGGTTCCGTCTGAGGGTCCCGGCGGCTGTACCGATGGATTGGAGGGCTGCCATACCGACCACGTCTCCGTACCGAGCAAAGAAAGTTTGGTTGACAGGTCGTCTCTCCCGCGTCGGGTCTCCGACTCGCGATTCGCTCGCAAACGAACGCGAGACGGGTCGTATCGCCGAGACTGTGATTACATCTGTACCCGTGTAATCGGGGTTTTCATGCGTGAGCGCCCCGGTCACGGAGGAACGCGTCGACCGCGTCCGCGACCCGTTCGGGGTCCTCACTGGGCCCGCCATGACCGAGCGCGTCGAACTCGACGAACCGGCTGGTCGGCAGGGCGTCGTGGACGTTCCGGGCGCTCTCGCGGAGGAAGTCGGGGCCGCCGGTGCCGGCCATGACTACGGTGGGCGCGTCCACGTCCAAGCGGGTCGGAAGCCGGTAGCGCTCGACGGCGCGGTTCATCCGGACGACCTCCTCGGCGAGGGCCACGCAGTCGGGCCAGACGGGCCACTCGTCGAGCCACGCGTCGAGGTCGTCGATGCCGCCGGGGTGGAGCACCTGCTCGACGTAGCGTTTGACCGCCTCGCGCCGCTCTCCCGCCTCGATGAGCGCGGCCATGCGCTCCGAGAGGTCCGCCTCGCTTCGGTACGCCTCCGGGAGCACCGCCGGCTCGTAGGCTGCGACGGCGGCCACCCGCGCGTCGGTCGCCGCTTCGAGAGCCGTGAGCGCGCCGTAGGAGTGACCGAACAGCGCCGGGTCGCGTCCGGTCGCCTCGCGGATCTCGTCGACGAGTTCCCGGACGTGCTCGGCCTCGCGCTCCAGCACCGCCCCGGCGGGCGTCGTCTCGGCGTCGTCCAGACAGGTGCCGAAGCCGGGTCGCTCCGGGACGACGACCTCGTAGCCGTCGAGGTGCGGGACGACCGCGTCCCAGTACGCCGGCGGTGCCATCCCGCCGTGACAGCATAGGAGCGGCGCGCCGCTCCCGAATCGCTCGTCGGACGGTTCTGTTCCGCGTTCGAATCGAATCGGTTGCATCGCGGTCTCGCTTGTCGCCGGCGGCGGCTAAGTCGCACTCTCAGCCGTGCGGTCGTTTAAGTGGCTCCGGAGGAAATCGGTCGTTTCGGCCGCTTCGACACGCCCATAATCGACCGCCGAGAGAGCGGACGTATGGGTCTCATCGCCGAGTTCGACATCGACTGCGGCGCGCTCCCGCTGACCGGGGTCGCGGCGGCGGTTCCGGAGGCGACGCTCGCGTTGGAACTCCAGTACAACCACGGCGAGCGACCGATGTTCATCGTGACGGTCACCGGGGGAGAGACGCGGGCGCTCGAAACCGCTATGGGCGACGCCTTCGACGTGGCAGACTGGACGCGAATCGGCGAGTCGGGCGAGACCCGCCGGTATCAGGCTGTTCCGGCGCTGAGCTTCGAAGAACAACTCGGGGACAGTCTCGACGACCTCGCCGGACTGGAGGCCCTCGCCACCGCCGACGCCATTATCGAGCGCATCGAGGTCCGACAGAGTGGTTGGCGGCAGACAGGCTGGTTCGCGGACCGCGACGCGTTCGGGCGGTTCGCATCGTTCTGGCGGCGGAACGCCGGCTTCGAACTCCGCCGACTCGCCCGCAACGGCGACCCCGAACCGCCGGGTGAGGGGCTCACCGACCGACAGGACGAGGCGCTCCGGACGGCGTACGAACTGGGCTACTTCGACATCCCCCGCGGGGCCACCCTGCGGGAGGTCGCCGACGAACTCGGTATCACCGCCTCCTCGGCCTCTGAGCGACTCCGACGGGCACAGACCCGGCTCATCGCGGAGACGGTGGCGACGACGTGGCCGCCGCTTCCGAGCTGACGAACCAACGACCCGAGGAACCAACGAGCTAACAGACCCGAAGAACCAACGAGCCGACGGCCTGACCGGCCGAGTCGCGCCCGGCGGCCGGTCTAACTCAGCCGAACGATGGCGCTCCGGCCAGCGAAGTAGACGCCGCCCCCGGCGACGCTCGGGCCGATGTCGAAGCGTTGGCGTTTGTCTCCGAGTCAGTTCCTGTTGCGTATTCCCGGTCGGGGCGTCGAGGACGGTCATCGCGCCGCCTCCGTCGTCGTGCGTCGGGACGAACACCTTCCCCGCACCGACGGCGATGCCGCTCGCGTAGCTCCCGGCGTAGTCCCGGTTGTCCCAACAGCGGGTCCCATCCGCCAGCGCGAGCGTGACCAGTCGGTCGTCGGTTGCGACGTACACTCGACTGCCGTCGGTCGCGATGGTCTCGGGCCGCCTCGGGCGGCTTTCGTCCCTCGTCTTCCTCGGTTCGAGCCGATAGCGCCAGCGCTCCTCGCCGCTCTCGGCGTCGAATCCGAGCACGTTTCCGGCCGCTGTCCCGACGAGGACGGTCCCCTCGACGACCGAGACGTTACACGCGATTCGGGCGCTCGTCTTCGCGCGCCAGCGCTCCGCCCCGTCGGCCGCGGCCAGCGCCCGGACGTAGGTGTCGTCGCCAGCAGTGTAGACGGTGTCGCCGTCGACCGCGGGCGTCGAGTCGGAGGGGAACCCGGTCGCGGCCCGCCAGCGGGTCTCGCCGGTCGAACGCGCCAACGCGTGGGTCGCCACGCCAGATTGGACGTAGACGGTGTCGCCCGCGACGATAGGACTCGCGCCGAAGATGCTGCCGTCGATGTCTTCTCGCCTCCAGCGCCGGTCTCCCGTCGCCGCGTCGAACGCGTGGGTCTCCGCGTTGGTCACGACGACGAGCGTCCCGCCACCGACTGCGGGCGCGGGTTCGGGGTCGGTGAGCGGTCTGGTCCACACCCGCTCGCCGGTCGCGGCGTCGACCGCGGAGAGTTCGTCGTCCATGTCATGGACGTAGACGGTGTCGTCGGCGACGACCGGGACGTGATGGCCCACGTGAGTCTCGACGGGGGCCGTCCAGTCGATGGTGAGGTCGCCCTCGGGGACCGCCTCGGCCGCGACGGCCCCGGTGTTCGTCGCCG
>NZ_JPES01000054.1:0-54638 GCF_000730175.1 Haloferax sp. ATB1
CGGATACGTGGCTTCGCTCTCCCATGCTTGGCTACCGAGCATAACTCGTCAGAGTTTCATCATCAGGTATAAAACATACCTGAGAAAATAATTATAACCTATTTCAATAGCAGTCTTGTTCCAGCGACGAATCGGCTCCGTAGGTTCGCGACTCTCCGACGGTATCGTGTTCCCAGTCATTGATTCGCCTCACTAGCCGTCCTCCAGCCACAGCCTTTCTCTCTCACCGACCCCCCGTCGCAGGGAGCGACTCACCCGAACTGCCCGACTTGTGACTGAAAATATTGGTTAATATACATAACTTATTTATGCGGTAGTATCACAGTTGTTTATCATGGGCTCGCCAATTAGCCGAATAGATGCTCAAGCAGAGGTACCCGATCAAGCGTTCGACGATCGAGTCATCGATCTCGACTTCCATGTCAATCCACTGGAGGACGAGTTGTTGTCGTACGTGGAAGACGACGTCGTCAGAGACAAGCTGACGACTGAGTTCGGTCCGACACCGATTATGGGCAAGTGGGACGCCGCCTACGGTATCAAAGAGGGCAATGAGGGACTGTTCACGCAGGGACGTGCGGAGTATGCCGAAGACGTCCACGAGGCCTGCGAGAAATTCGCCATCGATGATCCCATCGTCAACGCCGGGATCAACAATCTCCCGCTTCAGCACCATCCCGTCCTGAAGAACGGAATCGTGCAGGCGGGCAATGATTACATGCTCGACAACTTCGCGGACGAGGGTGTCTACACCTCGATGCTCGTCCCGAAGTGGGACACCGAATACGCGGTTGAAGAAATCGAGCGCGTCGCATCGGAGGACAATATCGTCGCCGCGTACTCGTGGTTCGACCCCAAGACGCCGTGGGGAAGCGAACAGTTCGAGCCGGTGTTCGAAGCACTCGTCGAACACGACCTTCCACTCCTCCTGCACGGGTCGCTCGCGTACTGGCCACAGCACTCCTACGTCGGTGACGAGATGCTGACGTGGACCGAGGTACTCGGGTTCGATTGGCCCGTCCACACGATGGTAAACATCGTGAACATGATTATGCGAGGCGTGTTCGACCGGTATCCCGACCTCAACGTCGTCTTTCAGGAGGGTGGCCACTGGTGGCTCCCGTTCCTGCGCTACCGAATGGACGAATTCTACGAAATGCACCCCGACGACATCAGAATCACCCCCCGGAAGCACGAAGACGGCGAGGAGTACCTTGACCGACGTCCGAGCGAATACCTCCGCGACAACATCTACGTGACGACCCAACCGCTCGCACTTCCGCGAGGGTCCGGACAAGCGAGGAATCTACTCGAGCTGAGTATGGCGGAGGACACGTTCATCTACTCAAGCGACTGGCCGCACCAGACGCTCGACCCGCCGACGTGGTTCTACACGTCCCGCGCGTTCGACGAGGACCTTCGCGACGCGATCTTACACAAGAACGCCGAAGATATACTCGGTATCTAACCAGCCATGAGCGCAGATTCACAGATCAAAGACGACTACACAAAGGTCGCATCGGTCGAAGATATCCCCCGTGGCCGTGGGATTGCGGTGAATGCTAACGGAATCGAAATCGCGATCTTCAACGTCAAGGGCGAATTTCACGCCCTGTCGAACCGCTGTCCACACCAAAACGCGCCGCTGTACAAGGCGGGTGAGGAGAAGATTAACGCGGAACATACGTGGACGAAGTCCCGCGGCGGGGTCAACGAAGAGGAGCTCAGCGTGAGTTGTCCGTGGCATCTCTGGGAACTGGATATCGAGTCCGGTGAGCATGAGGTTTCAGGGAAGTGTATCGGTACGTTTGACGCCGAGGCCGTCGACGGCGACGTCTACGTCGGGATCTGACCCGAGAAAACTGGTTATCCACCCGAAGTTAGAAGTTACCTCATTTTGCGGCTCTATTTTGGTTGTAGAGTTTGAGTTGGGTAGGACTGCCTCAGCTGATTTTGAAATATCCGAGTCGATCCTGATACCCAACGACGAGAGTCAACTCAAAGTAATCACTGAGTCCGCTAGAATCCTCTACAGTATACTGAATCCGTATTTCGGTATATTCGAAGTTTCATATCTTCGGGGGACACATAATTACAAACATAGTGTCGTAACTCTACAAATTGAACTACGAACTATCTCAAATAAGATACGCCGTACTCTACGACAGACGCCAGACGGTTGAACAAGTCTTATACGTGAAATCATCATTAGGTATACTATGACAAACGCTGACTCACCGAAGCGGCCCATCAAAACAGCAGTTCGAGTGTTTGAGTTAGTCCAGATCGTCCAAGACCTAGAATCTGCGACGTTTACCGAAATTTCCGAACATGTCGACATGGCTGAGAGTACACTGCACGACTACCTGACGACACTCACCCACCTCGGCTACTTTGTGAACGAAGGACGGCAGTACAGTCTCTCACTCCGATTTCTGGATCACGGTATTGCCGCACGTGATACATTTTCGATATGCTCGAAGTCGAGAGATACTCTCAAGCAATTGGCTGAAGAAAGTGGTGCTGCAGTTTGGTTGACGGTCGAACAGAGTGGAAAAGTAGTCTACTTAGCACAGGAGTTAGGAGAAAATTCGATTGAGACCCATGAAAGATTGGGTAAACACGAGTTCATGAATTGTCTAGCATCCGGAAAAGTGATGCTTGCGTTCTCGTCGGACGAACACATCGCGAATGTCGTCGAGACCCATGGTCTCCCGCAGCAGACTCCAGAGTCAATCACATCGAGAGATGAGCTACAGAAGGAACTTGCCGAGATTCGTGAACAAGGGTACGCCGTCAACCACAATGAGACCGCACAGGGAGTCTCTGCAGTCGCTGCACCTATCGTGGTCGACGACGATATTCGAGGCGCGCTCGCCATCGCAGCGCCCCATGCACGCATCGAAAACGATGAATACCGTCAGCAGCTCATTGAACTTGTCACAACAGGGTCAAATGAAATCGAACTCCGATTAGCGTACGAGTAGGCTATTCGAGACCGTTTGCAACACCAGATGAGAACCGAACAGTACAACCTTGCTTATTAAAACCTTGCGAGTGTACAGCTACTTCAAAGGATGACTATATCCTGTAGACTAACTACTCAATACGACGGTGGGAGAGATAGATTATGACAGGAACCAGAGAGCCAACAGCTCATCAAGAAGCACTTGATTCCACGCAGGGGTGGCTGATCGTCGGGCTCGGTATCTGCGTCCTCACAATGATTTGGGGGACTATTTTCACCTTCACCGTCTATGCAGATCGCCTTGTCACAATCTTTGACCTTACTCAGTTACAAGTGTCATCGATTTTTTCAATCACAACTGCAGTCTTTCTCATGGTTGGTGGGCTATTTGGCGTGTTCGCCGCCAGGTTCTCTCTTCAACCGGTCCTCGTAATGGTCGGTGCCGCCCTCATAGCTGCTACCGTACTACTCCAAATTGTCAATTCATACCCTGGTGTTGTTGTAGTGTTTTCACTTCTTGGCATCGCAGGGGGGACCGCGTTTACTATTACAGTTTCACTCACGCCTCAATGGTTTGATTCTTATCAAGGGCTTGCAACGAGTCTCACAATGACGGGAATCGGTCTTGGCCCATTAGTGCTGCCGTTTGTGTGGATCTGGTTATTCAATCAGGTTGGTCTCCGACTTTCCTTTGCGGTTGTTATCGGTGCGACCACTATTCTCGTATTCGTATCGAGTCGCCTCTACCGTCGGCCACCGAAGAACCTGCAGAACCCAACCGCAGTTGATATCGCATGGCTTGGTAAAAGAGTCAAGAACATACGATTTCTCAGCACGGCGATTGGTTTTGCCCTTACTTTTAGCTGGTATTACGTCCTCTCTGCCCATCTCGTTAGGATGCTCACAGCGAGCGGTATTAATACCAAGACTGCCGCTGCTGGGTTCAGTATCATCGGTGGTGTCAGCATCGTCACTCGTATTAGTGGTGGACTTATCGGAGATTGGGTAGGTCAGCGTAAAACCTTTAGCGTAAGTGTCTTTCTCGCCAGTCTCTGCGCGTTCGTTTTTCCATTTGTTCACTCGAATCACCTCATCTACATCGTTCTCTTTGGGTTTGGAGTCGCCCTTGGGCCTCTTGCATCTCTTTGGTCGCCGATTATCCTCACTTGCTTTGGCTCTGAGAATGCAGTTGCGACAGTTGGTCTGATCAATATTGCATTAGCTGGCTCTGCGTTCCTTGCGCCACTCGGTATAAACGAACTCCATCACATGGCCGGCGGAAGGACACTTCCATTCATCACGCTAAGTGCCATCGTCATTCTTGGAGCAATCCTCTTCTACTGGGGGACGAGCCCAACAAGCGTAGACTTGGTCTAAACACCTACGCCTACCGCTGTTAACTCTTGATCGTATCTGCAACGCATTACACGTACACAGAACACAGTTTCGGAGGATTAGTTTCACATCAAGGACACGCTACCACTCCCCGAGAGCGAGTTCGAGGACGGGGGAGATATATAAAATAATATTATTATATTTTGTCAGTTCAAAAACAGTGTTTGACGCGCGGCTTATGCTGGTGAATACCGCAGATACGAACTGTCGACTGCTTGTGCGTCCTCTTCAAGCAGTGCGACGACGAGGTAGTCAGCGTAATCCGCGAAATAGTCCACAAGCCGAGAAATACGGGCAGAATCTATTGCTTCAAGTGAGTCGAGTATCATGAATGGAACCGTCTTGTAGACCTCATGGATGAGGTATCCTGCGAGCGCAAACACGAGGCCGGTAACCTCACGCTCTGATTCTGAAAGGTGAGATACCGAATCTTCGTAGCTCACACCTTCTTCGTTCGTTCGAATTACATGCAGTTCGAAGACCGACTTAGTTACTTTCCTGCGACCTTCTCGGACACGCTGTTCCGTGCGCTCAATCCAAATTCTTTCGAGGTTCTCGTACTCAAGTGCGTTGAGTACCTCGTCCATGTGGGTGTTGAACTCATCGACTGCTTCCGATTCGAGCCGTTCTATTCGTGTGCGGAGTTCTGCGAGTTCCTCGTCGATATCGTCACGAGTAGCCACTAATTCATCATGTTCGTCGAGTTTTACTTCGATAGATGCAATCTCATCTTCAACGTCTTCGAGGTCGGAACGGAGTCGTCCGAGATCGTACTCTATCTGATTGGCTTCGCGGTGCAGATCGAGTAATTCACCATGTTCCTCATTCTCCAGCTCGTCAACGGTCTGTTCAAGTGAGTCAATTTCGTCTTCGAGGCCGGCTCGTCGTTCTTTCAGTTCCTCGGTGCGCTCTTCGCGAGTTGTCAGTTCGCTTTCGATCTCAGAGAGTCGTCGCTCGATACGATCGTGTTCACGCTGCCGCTGTTCATACGTCGATTTCTCGTCTTGTAGATCAGAAAGCTCCTGTTTTAACGAACGGCTCTCATCATGTTTCTCTTGGCGGAGACTTCGAAGTCGATCAATAGCTGATTCGATTTTGCCTTGGTGGATCTCTGACCCGCACGTCCAACAGACGACCTGCTGATTGGTGACAAGTTGATCGGTTACATTCCCTCCCTCACTCGATTCCGAACCACGGAGTGCTTCTACAATGTCAGAAGACGTCCCAGAGAGCATTTCTTCGTTGAACTGAATCACACTCTG
Source organism: Haloferax sp. ATB1 (assembly GCF_000730175.1). NCBI lineage: Archaea > Methanobacteriati > Methanobacteriota > Halobacteria > Halobacteriales > Haloferacaceae > Haloferax > Haloferax sp. ATB1. The sequence goes on from NZ_JPES01000054.1 coordinate 5,626, forward strand.
GAGTTCACTGACAGTTGACTCGATCTCTTGCCGACGTGTACGAAGTCGACTAATTTTGGAGTTGATTTCACTTACTTGTCCACCAGCGGCATCCGGAAGTTCTTCAGCATCCTCGTGTAGTTCGTCCCGTTCGGACTCAAGTGCGGTGAGACTCTGCTTTTCAGTCTGAATCCGGCGATTAACCTCGTCAAGCTCACCCCGCTTGTCTCGAAGCTCGCTCAGTTTCGACTCGAGCTCGCTTTCTGCTTCCTGCTGTTCGCTTATATTCTCGTCATACTCTTCGACCTCGCGTTCTTTCTGGACGAGTTCCGTCTTCTTTTTATCGATTTCGTCTTGGAGTTTCGTCCGACGTTGCTTGAGAGTCGGAAGCTTCTCCGAGAGATTACTGAGGGTGGAAAGTTCGTTGGATATCTCTCGTTTCTGCTGTTGGAGAGCATTGATTTCCTCGTTGATGGACTCGACGTCAACTGGTCGCATAATGAGGTCACGGAGGTCACCCTCGTTGGCGACTGCGCGACGAGCTTCGTTCGTTTCGAGCAAGAACGCAAATAGGTCAGCAAGTTCTGTATCATCGAGAATCGGTTCTCCCCCAGAGACTACTGTCTCTCCCTTTCGCTCAAACTTTCGAGTATACGTTTTGTCGCCGATAGTGAGTTCAACAAAGCCTTCCTCTGCGTCGCCTTTAAGCGACACATCATCGCTTCCGTGAGCAGCCATTATGGACCGCAGGAGGGATGTTCTGTTCGTTGCATTCCGTCCAGCGAGGACCGATACGCCTGGCTCAAATGATGTCGAGAGTTCGTTGATGCCACCGATGTTTTTTACCGATAGATGGACTTCCGATTTTGACATATGTTTTGAACTCATATTCAAGGAAAGCAAACACTACAATATAAAACTATTGGGGAATTGATTCAGGTGATGGCAAATCTGAGTAATTGAAGCGAGTGTACGAGATACCATAAAACACCGGCATATAAATATAGCGCAGTTGCTAATTATTACTACGTGTTAGTTCGGTATTTCCATAGTTGAACTGGAAGTCTGATTTGAGACATTGCCTGACAACACCGTTGTATCCACCGATGAATTGTATAAATTGCCACCACCGACTGCGGCCCTATACGTCATTTCAGTATGATATTGGCATGTTATTTACCAGCAAGTAGCATTACACACATATGGATGTAAATATCAGTTCTCCAAGATTTGGTGAACGGCTTTAACCTCAAATCCTGTTCGATATTTTCGAATTGCGAATCGATGACATTCAGCTAGCCTCAAGACTCTGAAATGGGCTTCGTCACATCCTTTATAATTGTCTCAACTCACACAGGTGACCGATGCAAAGAGTACTGTGTGGTGAGTATAATTCCGCTACGATCTGTAAGTCCAATAATTGAGTTACCGTATCTCAGCCCGCAACACAACATCTTGTTTCGATTTAACTGTCAGTCCATGTCCGTATTTGAACTCTGGACATGCCGAACGATTTATGATGAGTGTCAACTAATTACATGGTATGGGACGTGAATCCGGAAACAGGAGACGACTCAAAACGGCAGACAACCTCCTTGACATCATCTCGTTTATCGACGAGCAGGGTGGTGCAGGCGTCAGTGAGATAGCCGAAGAAGTGGGCCTCGCAAAGAGTACGGTCCACGAATATCTGTACACTCTGACCGACCGTGAATACCTTGTCAATAAGGACGGAGTATACGTCCTCGGACTTCGGTTCTATAACCATGGCCTCTCTGCAAAAGATCGGTACGATTTCTTACCTACTGCGGAACCATTTCTCGAAAACCTGGCTAGAGAAACGGGTGGCGGCGTTGCTGTCATCGTCGAGGAGCACGGAAAAGCGATTATCGTCGAAACCGCGATGGGTGAACATTCGGTGGAGACGCCCGCAAACAAGCGCGTTGGACACCGCCAACACCTCCACTGTCACGCGGCCGGCAAAGTGATTTTAGCCCACATGCCCACGGATCGAGTCTACGAGATTATCGAACGCCACGGGTTACCCGAGCGGACAGTAAACACAATCACGGATCCTGAGGAACTCCTCGAAGAGCTAGCTGAAGTACGGGAACAGGGGTACGCGATAAACGACGAGGAGACTGATAGAAAGGTCAAGGCAATCGCCGCACCAATTCTCTCGCAGGATGACACCATTATCGGTGCGCTGGCGATCGATGGTCCCGCCGGTTGGATGGACCGGATGAATTTTGAGTCTAACTTCCCCGACCACCTGACGAGTGCGGTCGACGAGATCATGCTCCGATACGACTGGGAGAACTCGTCGAGGTAACGTTCGTCTGCGATCTCTCCCGAAAACGGTTCAGTTGCCTATTCTCCCGAAGAATGGGGGCCCTTTGCTACAGGGGTGACTCGCCGTCGAACGCTTCGATTAGTTCCGGTACCACCTCGAAGAGGTCAGCGACAATGCCGTAATCTGCGATGTCGAATATCGGTGCGTTGGGATCGGAGTTGATGGCGACGATAGTATCAGAGCCCTTCATTCCAGCTACGTGCTGAACTGCCCCGGAGATACCGACGGCAATGTACACATCCGGTGTGACGACCTTTCCAGACTGGCCGATTTGGCGGTTCTTTGGAAGCCACTCGTTATCGACGATCGGTCGTGATGCTGCCAGCGTCGCACCGGTAACGTCGACCAGCTCCTCTATCAGAGGAAGGTTCTCCTCATCCTCGATACCGCGACCGACAGCGACGATGAACTCAGCGTCGGAGATATCGACGCCACCGGCCACAACTTCTTCGAACCCGGTCGACTTTGATCCGAGGGCCGATTCGTCGATATCGGCCGTAAACGAACTAATGTCGGCGGACCCCTCCCCTGAAGCAGGGGGCCACTCGGTAGGTCTGACTGTCACCACAGCTGGTCTGTCGATATCAACCGTTGTCTCTACTTTCGACCCGTACATCTCACGGACGACCCGGAGCGAGTCGTCTGCAGCGGTGAGTTCTATCGTGTCGGTTGCCAGTGAGAGGTTGAGTCTATTCGCAACGGCCGGCGCATAATCGAGACCATTGACGCTGTTCGGAAGCACAACGACCTTGGGATCAAGCTCTTCGTAGAGTTGTTCAACCACCTGGGTGTAAACGCCGTGGTTGAATGTATCGCCGAAATCCACCGTAGTCACCGCGTCCACACCTTCGCAGTTGACCTGCTCGGCGAGTCGATCGACATCTCCCGAAATGACGGCGACAGTGAGATCACTGTCGAGTTGGTCGGCGAGGTCCCGTCCGGCTGTGATCATTTCGAAGGTGACGTCTCGGAGCGTTCCGTTCCGATGTTCCGCGACGACGAGGACGGTCATTCGCCAACCACCCCTTTCTCTTCGAGGACGCCAGCCAGTTCATTGGCCTGCTCTTCGGTGGACCCGTCGAAGTACTGTGCTTCACTTTCGCTTTCGGGTTCGTTCATGCTCACGAGTCGAAGACTGTCCTCTGTGTCGCTCTCAACTCCAAGATCGTCGAGTGTCTGATGGACGAGTTCCTTCCGGCTGGCCTGACGGATACCCCTGAGACTAGCGTATCGGGGTTCGTTGATTCCCGTCTGGATAGTGAGCACAGCGGGGAGTTCGACCTCAAGAAGCTCTTCGATGCCTCCCTCTAATTCCCGGTGAACACGGGCTACCTCGTCTTCGAGATCCAGGTTAAGTTCAGTCACGACGCTTGCCCACTCGGAACTGATTTCGTCAGCCAGGGCCACACCAGTGGCACCGAATCCGTCGTCGTTCGCCTGGACGCCAGTGAGAATGAGGTCCGGTTCCTCTTGTTCGACTACAGCGGCGAGGATGTTCGCCTTGGTTCTGACGTTGGGAAGATCTTTCTCGGCAAGCGTATCGTCCCAGACTCGGATAGCACGATCTACGCCCTTTGCGAGACCTGTTCTGATAGTCTCCTCGGTGCGCTCGGGACCGATAGTGACAGAGACGACCTCGTCGGCAATTCCCGACTCGCTGAGTTGGACCGCTTCCTCAATCGCGTAGTCGTCCCATTCGTTGAGATCGTATTCGAGATACTGTTGTTCGACTGATGTCCCGCTGATTTCGAAGTCGTCAGCGACCTCAGTCACTTGTTTGACTGCTACGAGTACCCGCATATGTTAGTCAATCCCATTATTTTATTTAGGTGTTGTGGTCGCAGTAACTTGCGCAGGATCTATTTTCAGTCAATGATCTCTATGGATCTAACACGTTAGTGGTTTTCGAGTATCCCTATTTGGTAATTAGTTCTTGAACTACCGAAAGGTTCTTCTTGCATGTTTCTGACTTTCGTGGTATGAGTATACGTGGTGCAGCACACATTGCGGGTGCTTACGAGCATCCGGCAAGAGAGGCGCCGGACAAGTCGACAGCCCAACTCCACGCAGAAATCGCTCGTGGGACGCTCGCAGACGCCGGGATCGAAAAGGATTCGGTCGACGGATATATGACTGCAGGAGCTCCCGGATGGTTGCAGGGGCTCACTATGGCGGACTACCTTGGCTTGGATAACTTGTCGTACGTCGACACGACTGATGTAGGTGGATCCTCCTATGTCTCACACGTTGGCCACGCCGCGGCCGCCATCGCTGCCGGGAAAGCCAACGTCGTGTTGATTACGCTCGCTGGTCGGCCGCGTTCCGAATCGGGCGGGGCAGACCCTGACGGGAGTCCCTCACCCTCCCCCGGGAGTGCGTTTGAGAACGTTTTCGGTCCGTCTACCGTCGGCTTGTACGCGCTCGCTGCGCAGCGACACATGTCGGAGTACGGTACGACGCCCGAACAGCTTGCCGAGATTCGTGTCGCTGCCTCACAACACGCCCAGTACAACGATAATGCCATGCACCAAGACCCGGTCGCGGTCGAGGACGTCGTCTCCTCGCGGTTGATCAGTGATCCGCTCCATTTGCTGGATTGCTGCGTGATTAGTGACGGCGGAGGAGGATTACTCGTCGTCAGCCCAGAGGTGGCTGACGATCTCGACCGAGACTCACCCGTGGTACTCGGTCACGGAGAGGCACCGAAACACCGGGATGCCGGTCGGTTAGACCTCACGTACACCGGTGCAGTCGATTCAGGTCCCCGAGCATTCGAAGAGGCGGGGGTGTGTCCGGCCGACATCGATTACGCGTCTATCTATGATTCGTTCACTATCACCGTCCTCGAGACGCTGGAGGACTTGGGGTTCTGCGACAAAGGTGAAGGTGGTGAGTTCGTCGAAGGGGGAACCTTACAAGCTCCCGACGGCGAGTTACCATTCAATACTGACGGTGGCGGCCTGTGTAACAATCATCCGGGGAATCGGGGCGGAATGACGAAAGTTATCGAGGCGGTTCGACAGTTACGAGGCGAGGCAAATCCCGGTGTTCAGGTCGAGGACTGCGATGTCGCCCTCGCCCATGGAACTGGCGGCAGCATCGCATCTCGAATGGAGAGCGTTACTCTCGTCCTCGGGAAGGAGGGATACCTATGAGCGACCTACCCACGCCGAGGCCCTTCATTACACCAGAAACGGAGCTATTCTGGTCTGCAACGACTGAGGAACGCCTTCTCCTTCGTCGCTGCACTGACTGCGAGACGGTGTATTTCTACCCTCGAGAACTCTGCCCTGATTGTTTGAGCGAAGATACAGAGTGGACCGAGGCGTCTGGTGAAGGTGTAATCTACACCTATACGGTAACACGCCAGACACGGGGCCCGTACGGCGATGCCACGCCATACGTCCTCGCGTACGTTGAACTCGAGGAGGGGCCGCGAATCGTCACTAACATTGTCGAATGCGACCCGGACGACCTCGAAATCGGTCAGGCGGTCGAGGTAGTGTTCGACGACGTCGATGACGAAGCCTCGCTCTATCGGTTCAGGCCACAGAAATAACTACTTCCAATCACGAAATCAACTACAGGTAATCGTCTATGCACGGAAAACAGGAAATTGAATCCCAGACACTCGCCGAACTGTCGAGTATCGCCGCTGAAAGTAATCCGCAAACGACCGCATTCGTCGATCCCGACCGGCGCGTCACTTGGGCCGAGTTCGACAGGGAGAGCGTTTACGCTGCGAACGCGTTTCAGGAGTACATTTCCCAGGGAGACCGCGTCGCATTCCTCTGTGGGTCATCTGTCGACCACGCTGTGGCACTGAACGGCGTCTTCAAAGCCGGCGGTGTCCCGTCAAACCTTCACGTCCGCGCGTCTCCCAACACCCTCGCCTATTGTATCGAAACTATTCGTCCGCGGGTACTCGTCGTCGACGAGGAGTACGCGGAGTTCTTTGAGGAGCGCGTCTTCGACATCATCGACGGTGCGAAGCCAACAGTAATCAACTTGGGATCACCCCAAGCTGATTACGAGGAATCGTTACCAGCGCTCATGGCGGAACAATCCAGAATAGAACCGGATATCCGGATCGAAGCGGACGACGTCGCGGCAATCTGGTGGACTTCGGGAACGACGGGTCGTCCCAAGGGCTGGTGTCATACCCATGAGGGAATCATGTACAAGGGCCACAAACGATCGGCTTCCGACGACCGGCTTACACGCCGTCTGCTCGTATTGAGCCCTGGGTTCGCATCGTGGTGGCAGAACTTCATCAACACGATACTATCCACGGGAACGGTGGTGTTCTGGCCGGAATGGGACCCCGAAGATATCGTCGCTCTCATCGAACGTGAGGAGCTGACGCTGGTCACTCTGGTAACGACAATGTGGCGGGAAGTACTTCGGCTTGATTCCCTCGATGAGTACGACTTGAGCTCGCTTGAGAAAATCGTGTCGACCGGCGAGAAAATGGATTTGACTACCCTCAAGCAGTTGCAAACCAACATCTGTTCGAACGTCCACAACGGGTACGCTTCCACCGAAATTCTGGGAACGACTATCTCGAGCGCCGAGATGGAAGGTGACCGCATCGAGAGCGTCGGTCAGCCCATACTCGGACAACGGGTTCGCGTTATCGAGCAGGGCGGTACTCCACGAGACACGTTGAACGTAGGAGACATCGGTGAGATCATCATTAAGGGGCCTGATGCCCCAGTGTGGGCGTGGGGTGACACCGAGAAGACGGAGGCCGAGTTCGAGGATGGGTGGTGGTATTCCGGTGACTTGGGATACAAAGACGAGAGCGGCTATCTCTATCTCGAGGGGCGCTCGGATTTCATGATCACATCGAAGGGAATGAAGGTCTTTCCGACGCCGGTCGAAGAGCGTCTGAACGCACACCCGGACGTGGCTGAGGCGACCGTCGTCGGCGTCGAGGACGACGAGTACGGTGAGCGAGTTACTGCGCTCGTCCGTACCTCGGGCACCGACGTGGAGGCGGAGACGCTAGACGAGTGGTGTTTGGCGAGTGACAACTTGGCCCGGTTCGAACGGCCACGAGTCTACCACTTCATCGACGACGACATCCCCCGGACGGCCAGCGGCAAACTCGACCGACGCTCGGCGAAAAAGGAGTATCTCGACTGAGGTCATCGATGTCGTTCAACGGCCGAGCGACGACTTCGAATCCGTCCGTCAACTGGAGGGGTGTCCCGCGACGCTGCGGACCCCTTGAAAATTGAGTGTTGACGTCCGAGGCCCGAAAGCTATCTGCACACAACACTTTTCTTGGAGCTATTCATTGTCGTCTCCATGGTAATTGGTAGCAAGACCAATCAAACCGAGAGTAGCGGCGTGCGTAGACGGCAAGTGCTTCAAGCTCTCGGGGCGGCGACTGCGGTGAACCTCGCAGGGTGTTCGGCGGGAGGGAACGAGAATTCGACTAGCGAGTCAGATAGCCTCGGCGAGCGCGTCCCAACACAGGTGCTGGGGTACACGACCGGTCTGGGTAGTTCGACGTCCGTCTACGAGACTATGGTCCAGGTCATCCAATCGAACCTCACAGAGCGATTGGGCGTCAAGGTCGAAATCGAAGGACGTGAGATCGCCGCGATTCAGCAGTCACTCCAGACCGATCAGCGCGAGTTCGACATGGTAGTGGGCGGACGTCTTCCCAGTCCGAGTCGACTCGATCCGACCGGTATACTAAGTACCTACGAGATTCAGAATGCCGGCCGGGAGAACCGTGGGAACCTCGTCAATTACGCGAACTGTGCGTACACGCGCGCCTCGAAGAGACAACGCGAGACCGCCGACTTAGACGAACGAAGGGAACTAGTTTACAGCGCGCTCGAAGTGTGGAGCGAGGACGTAGGGGAGATACCGCTGTGCCCGCAGTACATCACCGGTGCGTGGTACCCTGACCAGGTTACGGTATCGGGCCACGACAACGGCGCGGGTATCAACCAGACTAACCCGTACTTGTATTACGACTCGACCCCGGTCGACGGTGATACAATCGTCTCTAACGTTCAGACTATCGCTGTACGTACGACGAACTTCCCTACGCTCGCCTCGCCAGAACCCATCACGATCTGGAGCCATCTGATCAACTCGCCGCTGGTCGAATACGACGACTCACTAGAACTCAGGAACGTGCTTGCAGAGGAGTACACGGCCTCGGAAGATGGCACTACGATCACCGTCACGTTGCGCGACGATGCGACGTTCCACAACGGCGATCCGGTGACGGCCGAGGACGTACGCTTCACGTACAAGTTACTCTGGGACAACGCCGACGACTACCCCTACGTGACGGCGATGCCGTACGACTCTATCGAGGCGATCGACGAGACCACGGTCGAGTTCACGATGTCTAAGCCTACGCCAGTGTTGCTCACGAAGGTGTGGCCACGGTGGGGCATCCTCCACAAGGAAAGTTGGGACCCAGCCATGGAGAATCCCGCCGATTTCAGCCTCGACACCGATGATATCATCGGGTCTGGTCCGTTCGAAGTCGATGTGTTCAAGCAGGGTCAAACCATTCATCTCTCGCCGTACAATGATCATCCCGTCCACCAACCGGACACCAGACACGTCCTCCAAGTGTTCCAAGGGTCGCAGTCGCTGTTTCGGTCGTTCCAGAACGGCGACGTAGACATGCTCGTCAGGCAGAACATGGACGTCGTGAACAGGCTCGCCGACGACGACGCCGTCGAAACACACACCCAGGCATCGTTCCTCGGGTATCAGATCTGGCCTCAACACAACTACGGGACGACGAAGTTCCTCGAGTTCCGTCAAGCGGTCGGTGCATCGGTCGACCGCCAGCAGATCATTGCACAGGCGTTGTACGATGTCGCAGAACCACAGTTTTACTCCTCGTTCTTCCACTCGGCGCATCCGTATCGACCACCGACCGACCATCTGTACAAGCACACGGACGACCCGACGGGTGACGAAGAACTGGCGCGGCAAACGCTGACCGACGCTGGGTGGGGCTGGGACGACGATGGTCGTCTCCACTACCCGGTGGACGCCGACCTGGCTCCTCTGTGGCCGGACGGCGAGTCGCCGTCCGGCGAAAGCTATCCATGCCTCTCGAACAGCAGTCAGTGACCGAGGCGGTACAGGACGCTGCTCGCGGGTGCCGGACGCCATTACGGGTATTGACTCGGTTACTACTTCGGGGCCACGCTTCGACTCCCGCCTCGTTTCGGACCAAAGGGATGTCAACCAACGTGTTCACGCTCGTCGCCGCGGGTGTGTCTTGACGCGCCCGGTTTGAGGCGTTCCCGTGTGTACCACTCTCCATGATACGTCGTCCCCTCGCCAGGAAATAGGCTTAAGTAACGTCAGAATGTCTCTCGTGACAGAGAGGCCCACAGACAATGGACTTGACTGACGTTTCGGTACTGGATCTGTCGTGGTTGTTACCCGGCCCGTTCGCAACGATGCTCCTCGGCGATATGGGTGCAGAGGTAATCAAAATCGAAGAGCCCGAGCGGGGTGATTACGCCCGGTGGCTCGGTCCCGTCGAGGTCGGTGACACTGGTTACGGACCGATGTTTCACAGCGTCAATCGAAACAAGAAGAGCGCAGCCATCGACTTAAAGAGCGATGAGGGACGTGAGGCGTTCCTCGAACTCGCTGCGGAGGCGGACGTGGTCTTCGAGCAATTCCGCCCTGGCGTCGTCGACCGACTTGGTATCGGCTACGAGGACGTCCGGTCGGTAAACGACGACATCGTCTACTGTTCGCTTTCTGGGTACGGTCAGACCGGGCCGTATAGCGATCAGGTCGGACACGACCCGATGTACCAAGCCGTCGGTGGCATCCTCGACGGCACCCGCTCTCGCGATGGCGACGTACCGGCAATTCCAGACTACCCAGTCGCAGACATGTCTGGGGGTTGATGGCAGCATTTTCCGTTGTATCGGCGCTCTTGAGTCGGGAGTTAGGAGGTGGCAGCGAGTATCTTGACGTCTCGATGACCGATTCCCTCGTCTCCTTGGCGACCGGCGACGGCTGGCGAGCGTTCATGAGCGAGCAGATCCCGGAGGCCGAACAGGCGATTCGGCGCACACACCCGTGCAGCGGGATCTATCCGACCAAAGATGGGCGCTACCTCAGTGTCTCGGCGCCAGAAGAGAAGTTCTGGAAGCAACTGTTGACAGAGCTAGACCGTCTCGACCTCGAGGAGTATCAGTTCGCAACCGGCGACGACAGACGCTATGCAATGCAGGAACTCACAAACGAATTTGAGCGCCGGACCCTCGAAGAGTGGGAATCGTTCTTGTCCGACGATGCGATGGCAGCACCAGTCAACGAGTTCGAGGAAGTGTTCGAACACCCCCAGATCGAAGCTCGTGGCCTCGTCGACGAGATAGAGCTTTCCGATGGCACCACGTTTGAACAGATAGGCTTCCCAGTGAGAACTGGTAGCGGCGATGATCACTCCATTCGTTCGCCAGCGCCCGGTTTCGGTGAACACACCGAGGCTGTTCTCGAACGCATTCGTTCTAACGATGAGATCGAGGAACTAGCCGAACGAGACGTCATCAGAATATCCGACTGAGAAGTGACGCGGCCGTCGGTTCGAGATCTAGTTACGGAGTGGCGGTTTCACATCGTTTGTCGCCGAGGAACACGCGCGATCGTTCACGAACGGCTCGACTGTCCACACCAGATTATCTTAGATCACACCGCTTTCTCTGAGCGCGGCGATTTGTTCGTCGGTGTAACCGAGTTCTTCGAGTGTCGAATCGGTGTGTTCGCCGACTCCAGGAGCCGGTTTGACGTCTGTGCCGTCGACCTCACAGTTCGAGAACCGAAGCGGAGGCCGAGGGAGATAATGTTTCCCCAGTACGGGGTGATCTAGTTCGAGTATCTGGCCTCTCTGTTTCAGGTGCGGATCCTCGACTAAATCTTCGATCCAGTACACCGGTCCACACGGAACACTGGGTGCCTCATCGTCAAAGTACTCCAACCATTCATCTACGGTTCGTTCCCCCAGGACGGTTTCTAGTTCTTCCCGTAGTTCGTCGCCGTGGGTGAGGCGATACTTCTCCTCGGAGAAGCGGTGATCAGTCTCGGCCCACTCGGGCTTGCTGATGGCATCAGCGAACGTCTCCCACATCGTGTCGGGAATGATTAGCGAGATGTGGCCGTCAGCGACTTCGTAGTACCCCGACGGCTGCATGGGTGGTTGATATGGATTCTCGACGTCGAATCCCGCCTGTACCTCCGAATATCCCGCGAGCTCCTCGCCCGAACACGCGATGGCTGTGTCGAGCATCGACACTTCGACCTTCTCACCCTGCCCATTGATGCCTCTGTTGAGCAGGGCCAGTAGGACTCCGGCGAGTGCGTTGAATCCGGCGAGGTGGTCCACGACTGCGATGGGTGATCCGACCCCATCGTCCTGTCCCGACAACCATCCGCTCATTCCCTCCACGACCGAATTGAAAGCCGGACGGTTCCGGTAAGGACCGGTATCGCCGAAGCCGCTAACCGAACAGTAGACCAGCTCTGGGTTCCGCTCCCGTAACTCCCCCCAGTCGAATCCAAGCCGTTCCACGACGCCATTGCGCATGTTCTCAAGAAACACATCGGCCTCCTCAACGAGTTGGATGAAGATGTCCTGTCCAGCTTCGGACTTCAGGTCAAGCGTGATAGCGTCCTTCCCACGATTGTACGCAGCGAAGGTGTGTGAGAACCCTTCGAAGTCGGTGTTCCCTGATGCCATCTGCATACGGGTGGTGTTCGGCTGTTCGATCTTGACAACGTTCGCTCCGTAGTCCGCCATCATTTTAGTAGCGAATGGACCGGCGATAGCCGTCCCAAGTTCGACTACGTTGACCCCTGAAAGGGGTTTCAACTCGCTCATAAATCGTATTCAGAGATGTTTCTGTAGTTATTTATATTTTCTCTCGGTCGTCAGTCTCCGTCGGGCCTTCGAGTATTCCGACTGTGATTTGGAATTTCAGAAACACCTGCGCTCTCGCTCTTTCGTCCGGGACGTTCTCGGTTTAGGGACAGATCGTATTCTGCTCTCACTGATAGAGTGTTGTCGTGCTAGCACGTGGGTTGCTACCACCGGTATTTTTATAATTGACTCGGGAAAAATTCCTCCCATGGGGTCAGTTAGACAAGCCTATATTGCCGGTGCATACGAGCACCCAACCCGCGAGGCGCCTGATAAGACCGTTCAGGAACTACACGCGGACGTCGCTCGTGGAGCACTCGCAGACGCCGGCCTGACGAAAGATGATATCGATGCATACTACACCGCCGGTGAACCGGACAACGGTCCGGTTCTTCTCGCGGATTATATGAACCTCGACGTGACGACTTTCGGATCGACGGAAGTCGGCGGTTCGTCATACGTAAGCCACGTCGGACACGCGGTGAATGCAATTCGAAACGGGAAATGTGATGTCGCGTTGGTGACGCTCGCCGGTCGTCCTCGTTCTCGAAGCCAAGACACGGGAACGGGTGTCCACGGGTTCGACAACTTCCGATCACATTTCACGTCGACCTACGGGGAAACAATCATCGCAAAAGTCGCCCACGACGCACGGCGGCATATGCACGAATACGGGACCACCAGCGAGCAACTGGCTGAGATTCGCGAGGCTGCCGCTCACCACGCGCAGTACAACGAGCATGCGATGTATCAGGACCCGGTCACGGTCGAAGACGTCGTCGAATCCCGAATTATAGCTGATCCGGTCCACATGCTTGACTGCTGTGTGATCAGTGACGGCGGCGGTGCGGTAGTTGTCGTGTCTGAGGACGTCCAAAGTGAGCTAGACCGTGACTGTGCCGAAATCACCGGGTACGGCGAACACATCGAGACCAGCAACGCCGGATACACCGACATCTTGACTCAGGGTGGTGTCGAGTCCGGTGAGATGGCCTATGAAGAAGCTGGTGTCGGACCGGATGATATCGACTATGCGTCTATTTACGACGCATTCACGTTCTTCGTGCTTCGCTCCATCGAAGACCTCGGGTTTGCCGAGCCCGGTGAGGGCGGTAAGTTTGTCGAAGGTGGCGCTCTCAAGGCACCAGACGGGGAGTTGCCGTACAATACGGACGGGGGAAGTCTCTGTTCGAACCATCCCAACCGCGGTGGCATGACTAAAATTATCGAAGCTGTTCGCCAAATCCGTGGCGAAGCAAACGAAGAGGTACAGGTTCCAGACCCAGAATACACGATGGCACACGGTCTTGGTGGAGGCCCCGGCGGTCACGCAGCTGTGACGCTCATCTTTGGGAGGGCGGATCAATGACGTGGGAACCTCGCCCAGTTCCACCGGTGTCTGAGGACGACGAGGCCGCCGCGTACTGGGAGGCCGCGTCTGACGGTACTCTGGTTGTACCAGAGTGCAACGATTGTGGCTTCGTCCATTTCTACCCGCGACGCACGTGTCCAGAGTGTCTCGGTAACGATGTCTCGTTCATCGAATCTGAGGGTACTGGAACTGTCTATTCGTTCTCGGTGTCCCAGCAGGCGGCCGGGTGGCCTGAGGACGCCCTGCCGCTAATCTATGCGACGGTCGAGCTTGCTGAGGGGCCGCGGATGGTAACTAACATCGTCGGCGCCGACCCGGAAGACGTCAGCATCGGCGACGAGGTTGAAGTGCAGTTTGAGGAGACCGACGTGGAAGACGTTGCAATCCCGGTGTTCACGCCCGTCGAGTAACGGCCCATCGGACGAAGTTCAATCCTCAGTTCCGCGGTTTTTCGACTCACGGCACCATGGTGTGTCTTAGACGAAAACTATTTGCTCTCTAGTAGACCACTTCAATCATGTCAGGTGTGACCAACTCTCATTATGGGCTGCATTTCGAGCAGTCGACCGAAGTTCGAATAATCAAGAAGCAACTGGACGAGTTCATAGAGCGAGAGGTCAAGCCACTGGAAGAAGAGCACGACCAGTACCTCGGTGAGGACGGGATGTTCAACCGGGCCGACGAGGACGGAAAGATGACTCCGGAGTTCCAAGAGATTCGGAATACGATTCGAAGGAAGTCAGCCGAAGCCGGTTTCCTCTCGATGGCGATGCCCGAAGAACTCGGCGGCGAGGGGATGGGGGGGCTCCCGTTTACTCAGGTTCTCGAACACCTCCACAACCGCAATCCCGATGGATTTCACAATATGGTAATGGGTGGTGTCGGTGGCCCCGTCGCACCTCAGCCGGACAATCTTACTAAATATCAAATCGAACAATGGATTGAGCCGTCCATGGCCGGTGAGCTGACTAATGGGATGGGGCTGACCGAACCGGATCACGGCAGCGACCCGACGTGGATGGACTCAACGGCGCAAAAAGACGGCGACGAGTGGGTCATCAACGGCACGAAGTGCTTTAGCACGATGGCACCGATCGCGGACTTCTGGGTGATCCACGCGCGTACGTCTGGCGAGGACGGCGACGTTCGGGGTATCTCCTCGTTTTTCGTCGACCGCGACAACCCGGGATTGGAAGTCGGGAAGTATCAACGCTACATGGGAGATCCGCTAATGCAGCAAGCCTTCGTGCATCTGGATGACTGCTGCGTACCCGAAGAGAACATGATCGGTTCGGAGGGCCGCGGCCTCCTCGATCAGTTGAAGAGTTTTGGATCGACGCGTGTGGAAATAGGCGCGGAGGCCGTCGGTCGGTCTCAGTGGATGTTTGATCAGTGCATCAAGTACGCCGAGAATCGACAGACGTTTGGAGAGCCGATCGGGAAGAACCAGTTCGTCCAGGGGATGTTGGCCGACCTCCGCGCCGACATTGAACAGATGCGGTGGCACTACCGTCACGCGGCATGGCTCGCCGACCGGCGGGAGCTCTCGCGGTGGGAAGAGAGTTCTATCAAACTCCGAGGTGCGGAGTTGTGGAACAAGGCTGCAGACGTCGCCATCCAGATCCACGGCGGCGCGGGCGTCATGAACTCCTTGCCGTTCGCCGCAGAGTACACTCACGCCAGGCGGATGCGCATTGTTGAAGGTACAGACGAAATTCAGAAGCGCAACATGGCCCGTGACTTGCTGAATTTCGATTGACCTCTACACACTGAACGTGTGTTGGCTACCACGTCGGCGTACCTCAACCAGGGCGTTCCCCATGTTGTGCCGAAGGGTATCTCAGTTTCGTTCGTCAGAACCTCAGTAGCCGACGGACGACTACGCTATATGACCGGATAGTGCTGTTCGACACAATGAGACACAAGTTATTTCATGACCTATGGTGACAAGGTACTATGGCGAAAGCAGCAGCGACACCTGATGGACTACACTTTGAGCCATCGACAGAGATCAAGATAATCAAGAAGCAACTGGACGAGTTCATAGAGCGAGAGGTCAAGCCACTGGAAGAAGAGCACGACCAGTACCTCGGTGAGGACGGGATGTTCAACCGGGCCGACGAGGACGGAAAGATGACTCCGGAGTTCCAAGAGATTCGGAATACGATTCGAAGG
Source organism: Haloferax sp. ATB1 (assembly GCF_000730175.1). NCBI lineage: Archaea > Methanobacteriati > Methanobacteriota > Halobacteria > Halobacteriales > Haloferacaceae > Haloferax > Haloferax sp. ATB1. The sequence continues at coordinate 21,433 of NZ_JPES01000054.1, forward strand.
AAGTCAGCCGAAGCCGGTTTCCTCTCGATGGCGATGCCCGAAGAACTCGGCGGCGAGGGGATGGGTGACCTCGCTTACTCTATGGTCTTCGAACATCTGCACAACCGAAACCCGGACGGCTTCCACCGGATGATCATGTCTGGCGACTCAGAAGGGATGGGAGGTCCGGTCGCACCCCAACCTGACAAGTTGACCGACTATCAGAAAGAGAAGTGGGTGAAGCCATCGATACGGGGTGAGTTGACCAATGGGATGGGGCTGACCGAACCGGATCACGGCAGCGATCCGACGTGGATGGACTCAACGGCGCAAAAGGATGGCGACGAGTGGGTCATCAACGGCACGAAGACGTACAATACGATGGCACCAATCGCGGATTTCTGGGTGATCCACGCGCGTACGTCTGGCGAGGACGGCGACGTTCGGGGTATCTCCTCGTTTTTCGTCGACCGAGATAACCCGGGAATCGAAGTCGGGAAGTACCAGCGGTATATGGGTGACCCACTGGCTCACCAAGCATTCGTGCACCTAGATGACTGCCGCGTGCCCGAAGAGAACATGATCGGTGCGGAGGGCCGCGGCCTCCTCGATCAGTTGAAAAACTTTGGCGGTGCACGTGTTTATATTACAGCTCATTGTGTCGGTCGGTCTCAATGGATGTTCGACAAGTGCGTCGAGTACGCCGAGAACCGCAAGACGTTTGGAGAGCCGATCGGGAAGAACCAGTTCGTCCAGGGGATGTTGGCCGACCTCCGCGCCGACATCGAACAGACCCGGTGGCTCTACCGTCACGCGGCATGGCGGGCTGATAATGGCGAGGTCCCTCGCTGGGAGATTAGTGCGGCAAAGCTCAGGGGCGCACAGTTGTGGAACAAGGCGGCAGACGTCGCCATCCAGATCCACGGCGGCGCTGGTGTCATGAGTTCACTTCCCTTCGAACGCGAATACCGTGAGGCGCGGATGTCCCGAATCGTTGAGGGAACTGACGAGATCCAGAAGCGAACGATTGCTCGCGAATTCCTCGATTTTAACTGAAATTTCGCACGCAATTGTCGACTCTCATGCAATCCCGCTAGATTTTCTCTGACGGTTTCTTCGTTTGTTTTACATCGGCTCTGTCGGAGGGATCACTATCCGCGTTCGTAACTATCGATGAGTGACTCATTCGCCCTTGGTTATTCGTTTCTTTCAGATGATTTCTCGAAAAGCGAAGGGGTGGAAGCAAGATTTATTGTACTGGAGGAAATCTTGGAACGCAGAACACATGGTGGAGAATTCCCTTTCCCACAAGGTCAGGAACACACCTATTATTAGGAACGTTTCGGACGGTCTCAGCGTGATGTTAGAGGACAGATCCACTACGGCGTATTTCGTCATCCTCCTGTTCATCCTCTTTTTGGGTCTTTTTGGACCGCATCTCGCCCCGTACCAGTACGACGAACCGATGTATGGCGACAACGGAGATCTCCTCCGGAATGCTTCGCCAACGGTAGAACATCCGCTCGGAACGACAAGCGCGGGATATGACGTTCTTTCGCGGGTCCTGTTCGGTGCACGGCCAACCGTACTAACCGGACTTATCGGTGGGACACTGATTATCGGGATTGGCCTAACTATCGGTATCACTGCCGGTTACATGGGCGGAGCTGTGGACAATGCCCTCATGCGGTTTACCGATGGAGTCTACAGCGTCCCGCTCTTGCCGTTCGCTATCGTATTGGTGGGGTTCTTTGGCGTCGGCTTCATCGAGTCCGTCGTGGTGATTGGCCTCTTACTTTGGCGTGGTAATGCCCGAGTAATACGTTCACAGGTCCTGCAAATCAAAGAACGGCCCTTCGTCCGAGCTGCGAAGGCGAGTGGGGCGAGCGGTCCGCGTATCGTCTTCAAACACATATTACCGAACATTGCAACTATGGCCGTGCTGTTTTTCTCGCTCGGGGTCGGGTACGCCATCATCATCCAAGCAAGCCTCGCGTTCCTCGGTATTTCGAGCCCGTTTGTCCCATCGTGGGGCGTGATGATAAGGAACGTCTACAACGCCACGCTCATCGATTCGGCGTGGTGGTGGTCACTTCCACCGATGTTCTTGATCGCCTTGACCGTGCTGTCGACGTTCATGTTCGGCCGGGGCTACGAGCGAGTTGTCGGGCACGGTGATGACGAAGCTTTTGTCGAAGGAGCGGGGTGATCTTCAATGAGCAAACCACTACTCGAAGTCGACGACGTAACGATCCAGTACCAGTTGGACGAAGGTCACCTGACCGCCGTCTCAAACGCCACCTTCACTGTTGAGGAAGGATCCTACTTCGGGCTTGTAGGTGAATCTGGCTGTGGGAAGAGTACTCTCGCCTCGTCACTCCTTGGGGGTCTCGATCCGAACGGGAAGGTGACGTCGGGTTCCATCCGATATCGTGGAAAGGAGATCCACAACATGTCCGAACGAGAGCTCAACGAAGAGATTCGATGGAACGAGATATCCTGGATTCCACAGGGTTCGATGAGCAGTCTCGACCCACTCGAACGCATCAGCGATCAGGCCGCGGAGATCGCGCGCGTCCACACCGACTTATCAAAGGAAGACGCTCTCGAGAAACTCCGCGAACTGTTCGATATCGTCGGCCTACAGCCAGAGCGCATCACCGATTACCCACACCAATTCTCTGGTGGGATGCAACAGCGGGCACTCATCGCTCTCTCGCTGTTCCTCGAACCGTCTATCGTCATCGCGGACGAACCGACTACCGCGCTCGACGTCATCATGCAGGATCAAGTACTGAAGTATTTTGACAAGATCAAATCGGAGCAGGACACCAGTATGATCCTCATCACCCACGACATCAGCGTGGTGTTCGAGACCTGTGATTCGATGGCGATCATGCACTCAGGTCAGGTGAGCGAACGTGGATCCGTCACTGATCTGTACGACTCTCCGCGTCATCCGTACTCAATTCTCCTACAAGATGCGTTTCCGGACATCAGACACCCGGATCGAGAACTCAACACTATCAAAAACAGTCCGCCGAAGAACATTGGCGAAGTCGACTACTGCACCTTCGCCAATCGATGTCCATGGGCTGTCGAGGAGTGTTCCCAACACGCTCCAGAACTCGAACCGATCGCAGATGTGGACGACCCGAACAGAAACTCCCATGCTGCAGCGTGCTTCCGCAGTGACGAAGACTTGCTGTCACAGCACCGAAATCAAGAAGGTCCGCAAGTGAGTGAGGGACATAAATAATGACATCAAATACCCCAGTTCTGGAGGTTCGGAACCTCAAGAAATACTTCAGCCAGACGACGAGCTTCCTCGATTCGCTTCGCGGGAAAGAAGAGCCACCAATCCAAGCAGTCGACAACGTCTCGTTCACCCTCGGCCGTAACGAGTCGATTGGCGTAATCGGAGAGAGTGGGTGTGGAAAAACGACACTCCTCGAGACGTTGATGGGGCTGAACGAGCCGACTGACGGCCAAATACTCTTCAAGGGTCGAGACATCTCGGATTTCGATCGCAGCGACTGGAAGAGTTTTCGTCGCAACGTCCAGATTATCTTTCAGGACCCATTCAACTCGCTCGACCCGAAGATGACCATCAATGAGACATTGCTCGAACCGCTCAAGATCCACGGAATCGACGACCACGACCGTCGGATCAGGGATGTACTCGAACGAGTCGAACTCGACCCCCCCGAGCGATACCGAGACCGACGTCCACGACAGCTCAGCGGCGGCGAAAAGCAGCGTGTGTCAATCGCTCGCGCGCTCATTCTGGAACCAGACCTCATCTTGGCTGACGAACCAGTGTCGATGCTCGACGTCTCCACACAGGCTGCGGTACTCAATCTGCTTGAGGACCAGATCGAGCAGTCAGACGTCTCGATGCTGTACATCTCACACGACCTCTCGACGGTTTCGTATATCTGCCAGGCGATTCATGTCATGTATCTAGGTCGGTTCGTGGAGTCGGCACCCACCAACACGCTTCTGTCGGAACCCAAGCACCCCTACTCCCAGAAGCTGATCGAAGCAATACCGATTCCGGATCCGCATACGAACCGGGAGCGGACCCAACTCGAAGGTGCACCCCAGACCCCGGTGAACCTCAATAGCGGCTGTCGGTTCCGGGACCGATGTCCCGAGAGTATGGAGGTCTGTGGGACCCGCCCTGACGACGTCGGCCTCGAGGCAGACGACCAGCATGAGGTCGCTTGCCATCTATACTACGACCACCACGGCAGGGAAGACGAGTCCTTGACTACTCCCCCTGCGGTGGAGACCAACGGGAGGTCAGTTCGATGAGCAGCGTTCGCTGGTTTATTCGACGTAGCATCGTCACAGTGGTACTGCTCTTTGCAGTCCTGACGTTCTTGTTTTTCTTTTTCCGCCTCCTGCCGGGTAGCTATTCGAGCATCATGCTATCGCAGGGAGCGAGTCCTGAGTCCGTTGCCGCATTCGAGGCACAATGGGGCCTCAACGACCCATTGTACGTTCAGTACTTGCGCTACATCACGAATTTCGTCCAGGGGAACTTCGGGTCGTCGGTACAATACGGCGTACCGGTCGTAGAGTACGTGGGAAAGCGAATATTCAATTCGTTTATCCTCATCGCACCCGGAATCACGGTTGCGTATGTCCTTGGCGCCGTCTTGGGAACTGTACTCGGAAACAACCGTGGCTCCAAGTTCGAACGCTACGGACTAACTGCGGTCCTCCTCACCGGGTCGGTTCCAGCATTCGTCCTCGCGATCCTCGCGGTCATCGTGTTTGCCGGCTGGTTGAACCTGTTTCCGGCCTCCGGGATGTTCTCACACGAAGTTATTAACCAGTTCTCCGAGAGTGCGTGGTGGCGACCGTACCTGACGAGTAACTTCCTCTATCACTACATCTTACCATTCTCTGTCGTGGTCATTCGGTACCTCGGCCCGCCGACGCTAATAATGCGGACGAGCGTCGTTGAAGTCTCCGGACAGGGGTTCTTCGACTACCTCCGCCTCACCGGACTACCGAAGCAGAATCTGTTCAAGCACCTCATGAAGAATTCGAGCCTCCCCGTTATCACCCTGTACCCGGTGACCATGACCCGTGCGATTGGTGGGCTCGTACTCATTGAGATGGTCTTCAACTGGCAAGGGATTGGATACACTCTTGTTAACTCTGTAGTTGCTCGCGACGTGCCGGTCGTCCAGTTCGTGTTCTTCCTCGCCGCGGCCTTTGTCATCCTTGGCAATTTCGCGGTCGATATCGTCTACGGGATCATCGACCCACGCGTCGAGGTCGGTGGCGATACGACGGCAGCGTAGGAATCGCGACCCCCATTTCGCTGTGTTCGTGTTTTCGAAGCCTTCTCGGCCTCTACTCTCAGTGATGCTTTCGAATCATTACCCACGGGGGATTTATAGATATCTACGGTAACACACACCACATGGTAGATGAGCAACCTAACATCCTACTGCTGATGAGCGATCAGCACAATTCGCGGTATCTCAGCCACCGAGAGACTGACGTACCGGTTCGAACACCGACTCTTGACGACCTCGCTGAAAACGGAGTAACCCTTGACCGAGCGTATTGCCCGGTTCCAATTTGTACCCCATCTCGGTTGTCCATTTTGACGGGGAGAGAGGCCCGCAATGCCGGGGCTTGGGAGAATAGTTCGCTGCTCAAGCCGGAACTTCCCACGCTCCCGGAGACTCTCTCCGAGGCGGGATACGCAACGTGCTTGCAGGGAAAGATGCACCTCGGCGGTGACCGACAGTTCGCCGGCTTTGACCACCGCGGGTACGGTGACCTCACAGGCCAAACCGGACACCAAGCCGACCCACCGACGGCCGGACTCGAAGGCGGTTGGGAGCGTGCTTCTCGTATTACAGATGCGGGAGTGACAGGGATACCAGAAAGCATGATGCAGGAACACAACGCCGCCTGGGAGACGGTTTCTTTCCTCAGGGAGCACCGGCATCGCAGCCACAGCGAACCGTGGTTCGCCTGCGTCTCCTTCAGCCGCCCACACTGGCCACGAACTGCACCTCGACGGTTCATCGACCGACATCCATCGGACGATTTGCCCCCGTTACGGACCGGCCCAACAGCGGCCGACGAACATCCACATGTAGAGAAACTGCGCACGGTACATATCCCAGACGGCATTGACGAATCTGCGCAAAAAAATGCGCGCGCTGCCTACGCATCGTGCGTCGATTACCTCGACGAAATTATCGGGGACTTACTCGGCACGCTCGAACGCGACGGCTTCCTCGAGAATACCATCGTGATCTACGTCAGCGACCACGGTGAACTGGCAGGTGAGCACGGTCTCTGGGAAAAACAAACGTGGCACGAGGATTCCATACGTGTCCCGTGGATCATTCAACTTCCGAGTCATCGAGCCGGCGAGTGCTCTCCTGGTCGCCTTCAAACGCCCGTGAGTCTCATCGATCTGTTCCCGACAGTGTGCGGACTTAGTGGTGTGCCAACACCAAACAGTGTCGATGGTGTTGATCTTTCGGGCTCCATTCGGCGGACAGCTGAGCCATCCCGCGAGCCTGTCTTTGTTGATTATCTCGCTTCTTACTCCGCCGACGAAGGGTACGTGTACCGTGCAATCATCGATGGACGTCACAAATACGTCCATTATCAAGATGCTCCTGACCGCCTGTTCGACCTGGAGGCGGACCCACTTGAGGAGCACGACCAGATTGGGAAAGAGGAGTACGGTTCCGTCGAAACAAGCCTCCGAACGCTGGCCGAAGACACGCTGGACTTTGAGGAGGCTGCCGTCGAACGTGCGGCAGATCGTGAACACAGGGAAGATCACAAACTGGGAATTCCATCTGGAACCGGAAACGCGTACTATCTACCAGACGGCCGTCTCGTCGATGCTGACACGCCACTCTACCAGCCGCACATACTGGCCGAGGACCCAGATGTTGTGTTCGATGACCACCCATAGTCCGATGGTGACGATTCCCGAATAGGGTTAGATACTCTATCCCCTCGTTGCCATTCCGATGGAGACTGGGTGTTACCGTCGACTTCGGCGTCTTGATCAACTGTTCTGTGGGGTGGCACTGTCCGAGATCCTTTTTTAAAGACAATTGACAAACATATCGGGAAGTAGAGACACCTGATATTGTCGTTGATGTATGAATGTATGCGAACCTATTTATTGATGTAAGAACGTGACATTACCATGCCTGTAATTGACAGTGAAGAGCAGGACAGTGATACCACTGTGAACCGCCGCCGCATACTTCAGGCTCTGGGTACCACAACTGTTGCTGGCCTCGCGGGGTGTAGTGGTACTGGGAGTAACGGTGGAAACACTGCAGGTAGCAATGATGAACTTGGCGAACGCGTTCCGACCCAGACGCTGGCATACTGGACCGGTCTCGGTGGGACGACCGCCACACTCGAAACGATGGCACCGGTCGTCCAGAAGAACCTCCAAGACCGACTCGGCGTTGATGTCGAAGTCCAGGGGCGGGAGCTAACGGCGGTCCTCGGGTCGGCGATGGGAGACAAACGCGAATACGACATGATCCTCGGAACCAATGCCCCCGATCCGTCCAGATTGGACCCTACAGAGGTTCTAGGCATGTACGAAGCAGGTCGCGCGGGTGCGGGGAACCCCGGCAACATTGCTAACTATGCCGACTGCAGTTACACCGAGTTCTCACAACAACAACGTACCACCATTGATGAGGCGGAACGGGCCGACCTCATCCACAGCGCGATTCAGCAGTTCAGTGAGGACGTGGGCGTTATTGCCATCTCCCCACGGGTCATTGCCGGTGCATGGCACCCTGATCAGGTCTCCGTCGGTGGTCATGACAGTGGTGCTGGGATGGACCCGCTTAATCCGTACGTCTACTACGAATCGGAGGCCACCGATGGCGATACTGTCGTCTCGAATGCCAACGCAGTCATGGTCTCGACGACGAACTTCCCGACCGTTGCGTCCCCCCGTATCCACATCATCTGGAGCCATCTGATCAACTCGCCGCTGGTCGAATACGACGACTCACTAGAACTCAGGAACGTGCTTGCAGAGGAGTACACGGCCTCGGAAGATGGCACTACGATCACCGTCACGTTGCACGACGATGCGACGTTCCACAACGGCGATCCGGTGACGGCCGAGGACGTACGCTTCACGTACAAGTTACTCTGGGACAACGCCGACGCCTACCCGCAGGTGACGGCGATGCCATACGAGTCCATCGAGGCAGTCGATGAGACCACGGTTGAGTTCAACATGAAGAATCCGACGCCTGTACTCTTTACAAAGGTGTGGCCGCGGTGGGGCATCCTCCACAAGGAAAGTTGGAAACCTGCAATGGAGAACCCCGCCGAGTTCAGCCTCGACACCGACAACATCATCGGATCCGGTCCGTTCCAAGTTGACTCGTTCCGCCAAGGTCAGATGATTCAGCTGTCGCCATACGGGGATCACCCAGTATTCAACCCGAAATCGCGTCAGGTCATGCAGGTGTTTCAGGGGTCCGAATCAGTCTTCCGAGCGTTCCAGAACGGCCAGATTAGCATGATCCTCATGCAGGGTATGGATACCATCACAAGGATTCGGGACGAGATGGAGAATGCAAAGACGCATACGCAGGATAGCTACCTCGGCGCGCAGATCTGGCCCCAGCACAGCTACGGAGCGACGAAGTTCCTCAAGTTCCGCCAGGCGGCAGGGGCAGTGCTGGACCGCCAGCAGATGATCGCCCAAGCACAGTACGGCGAGGTTGACCCATCCCTGTACCCAACGATTTTCCGCGGAAGCCATCCGTCCCTTCCCTCGGAGGACCAATTATACAAGCACACTGACGACCCAGCAGGGAACGAAGAGCGCGGTCGACAGCTGCTCCGTGAGGCTGGTTGGGGCTGGGACAACAACGGGCGACTGCACTACCCGCCGGACGCGGATTTGACGCCACTGTGGCCCCAGGGTGAATCGCCTTCTCCCGAAGAGTATCCCTGTCTTCAGTAACCAGTGGACGTTCGACTTCAGCTCCATTTTCCACAAAGTATAGTGTCGTTCGCTCTCTGTTCAACGTATGAAAAACGGCACATTGGTGGACAGGCTGACACGTCTGGGCGTTCTCGTCGAATCAGACAACCGACTCCGTCTATCCGAGTCGTTCGACTCTGCCATTGAGGAGTGTCGATCGACGATGTCTTTCAGTGAGCCCCGCGATGTACTCGAAGAGATTCGCACCGACGGCGAAACGCTACAGCCGTTTCTGGATTCCAAGGAGAGCGAGAAACGCTACCTTCCGATTGCCCGCGCTCTTGAGTCTGCTCTCGATCAGACTGTGACATCTGAGTGGCTCCGCGCGATTCCCATCATTGACCAGCTTGCGGACACCACACCTCGTTCGTCGGGCGCTCCTGAACTATTCTTCCCCGTTCACGGGGACCGTCTCCAGGTGCTGTTATCCCTCTATCCTCGGTCGCTCGTGTACATTTGGCGTGAAGACTGCGAACCGTGTGATAGAATGTGCGAGACGCTCGAGGCGGTACTCTCGGACCCACCAGAAGACGTAGCACTGTTCTCAGTTTACGGGCCGGAGTACGCCGATTCCTTGTGGGAAACATACGACGCCTACGGGGCACCTATCGTCCTCTTCGTCCGCGATGGTTCGGTCGAGACGCGACTCGTCGGTGTTCATCATCAGGTAGTCGTCGAAAATGAAACCGATATTCTCCGGAATGACTGGGGACCGGTGTGACAATATTCCACTCCGCTGCCGACACGTCGTTCGATGCGTAATCGAACTTGTCTCCAAAATTCTTCTGCTGAGTCTGTCAGATCGACTCGTTGCTTTCGTTCACTCAGGCTCGGAGTCGCTATTTACCCATGAAGTCCGGTTCGCGGTCCTCGGCGAAGGCTTTCATCCCTTCCTTCGCGTCCTGCGTCTCAACCAACGATTCAGAAATGCTCCTGTCGTACACGAGGCCGGAGTCAAGTCCGTTTTCCATCGCTATCGCGACCGATTTCTTGGTCGCTTGCACCGCGAGAGGCGCCTGAGACGCGATAGACTCGGTAAAGGTCTGTACCTCGTCGTCGAGTGCGTCTACCTCGTAGATATCGTGGACGAGGCCCTCCTCGGCGGCTCGTTCCGCAGAGAAGTGTTTGGCCGTCATCACCAGCTCTTTCGCAACCGCTGGACTCGCCAGTCGGGCAACGTACTGAATACCACCGGCACCCGGAATGATCCCGAGTCCGACCTCCGGAAGTCCGAAGGTACTGTCTGCGCTCGCAAAGCGGAAGTCGCAGGCGAAAGCCATCTCGAGCCCGCCGCCGAGACAGTACCCTTGGATCTTCGCGATAACCGGTGCCGGGAACTCCTTGATCAATTCGTACGGGGAGCGTTCGGAACGCGCCCCTTTGGACTTATCTTCGAATCCACCGACGTCGACACCGGCACAGAACGCCCGATCCCCGGCACCTTCGATTACTACAGCACGGAGTGCAACGCCGTCGGTCTCGTCGTTTTTGGCCTCGAGTTCCTCAAGCCCCGCGACGATCTCTCGTTTCAGCTGCGGATTAAGCGTGTTTAGCGCCTCTGGACGGTCGAGCGTAAGGTGGCCAATTCCGGTTTCTTCGTCGTACTTGAGAGTGATAGTCTCGAATTCCGCTTCCATGCAGTCATGTGAACGTGGACGTGCATTAGTTGTTTCTCTTCGAATGGTCCGGAACGACAGGATCACCGCACCCTAGTAGCGCCCACGTGAAAAACGACGTCCCCGGTCTGGAGATTACAGATCTAAGAATCGACGGGCTATCGTCCGTTTCTGGATCTCGTCAGATCCCTCGTAGATACGGGTCACGCGACCGTCACGGTACAGCCCCTCGAAGGGGAGTGACTTCATGTAGCCCGCGCCGCCGTGGATCTGGATAGCGTTGTCAGCGACATCACACCAGAGGTTCGCCCCCTGAAGTTTGGCTGCACTCTGCAACCACCGATACTCTTCGCCTCGGTCCATCTTCCACGCGGTGTACCGGTACAACCACCGAACCTGTTCGATGGCGACGCGCATCTCGACGAGCAGTTCCTGTATGGATTGGCGGCTGCCGATCGGCTCTCCGAACGTCTTTCGGTTCTCGGCGTACTCGACGGATCGATCGAACATCCACTGTGAGATCCCCACAGCTTTCGCCGGAATGTGGAGTCGGCCCGCTCCGACCCACGTCATAGCAGTACGGAAACCCTGTCCTTCCTCACCGACCATCTGCGACTCAGGGACACGACAGTCGTTGAAGTGGTTGATCGCCTGTGCACCCTGCTTCGTCCCCATCGATCGCTGGATTTTCCCGATCTCCCAGCCAGGATTGTCTCGGTCAACGAGGAAGGTGGAGATCCCATCGGCGTCCCCGTCTTCACCTGACGTTCGCGCGTGAACCATAATAAAATCGGCCTCTACCGAGTTGGATATGAACGCCTTTGTGCCGTTGATGACCCACTCGTCGCCGCCCTTCTCGGCAGTTGAGTCCATCCACGTCGGATCGCTGCCGTGGTCCGGTTCGGTCAGCCCGAAAGTCATGTGTTTCTCGGCGTTCATCACCGGTTCGAAGTACTTCTCGCGCTGGTAGTCGTCGTCGTACAATGGAATGATCGAGTGGTCGACGGAGAGTCGGTCAAAGATCAGCGTATGGTATCCATCGGGGTCCCGGTTGTGCAGGTGCTCCATCACCATGGTATCTTCCAAGGCGTTGAGTCCACCTCCACCGACCCGTTCGGGCATGGCCATCGTGTAGAATCCCGCGTCGACCGACTTCTGGTGAATCTTGTCCCTGAGTTCGAGGTATTCGTCCACGAGACGATGATCACCGTCGACCATATTGCGCTCCCTATCTTCGCCCAGGAACTGTGGATACTCTTCTTCCAGCGGCTTTACTTCCTGTTCAATGAATCTGTCAATTTGGCTATTTATTAGCTTGACCTGTTCGGGAGTCTCAAAGCTCATCGCTCCGTCTGACATACTCTGATTTGGCGCGTGAATTCGCATAAGTATACCGGAACCCCACCTCTCGTGTTTCTCGTATCATCCCCTGGCGAGTACGTCGATCAACATCCTCCGACGATAAGCTCCCGAGATCTCACCTATCCTCTAAAAATGGGCTCGTCGTTTCCGGTTGTGGGATTCGTGCTCTTGACGGAGTCGACTAGTCCCACTCCTCACCGAGACCGGGGCCTTCCAGTGGTCCAACCGGGAGGTTCCGACCCTCACGTAGGGCAATATTTACTTGTTCTTCGGTTGCGATACCTTCGCGGACCACTTTCCGCGCCTCTTCACGCATGGCCGCCCAGCACCGGTTCACGATGAACCCGTAGTGGTGGGGGTCGTCGGTGATCGTGACACCTTGTTTCCCGACATCGTCGACGATAGACTCGGCAAGTTCGATAACCTCGTCGTCTGTTGCGGGTGCTCGGATGATTTCGACCAGGTTCATCACCGGGACAGGGCTAAAGAAGTGGGTTCCGGCGACCCGGGAAGAGTCCTCGACGACGTTCGAAAGGCCAGTGATCGAGAAACCACTCGTGTTGGTGAATATCGGGATATCGTCAGTAACCTCGTCGATCTCTTGAAAGACCTGACCCTTCAGGTTGAGATCCTCAGTCACCGCTTCGAGGACAAAGTCTGCGCCGTCGACAGTCTCCTCGAGGTCGGTCGTCAGTGTCAACCGGTCGAGGGCGTCTTCCATTTCGGACTCGGTGAGATACCCACTATCGACGGCCCGCTTCAGACCATAGCTCCCGTTGATCATCTTCTCTTTAGTCTCGGCGAGGATGTCCTCGTCGATATCCCTGATCGTCACGGAGTATCCGTTCTGAAGCAGAGTCTGTCCGATACCGCGACCCATGATGCCACCGCCGATGATGGCAGCGCTATCTACAACTGGCATAACGTATGAGGTAGATTCTCCCCTACTATAAAGAAATTACCCATGGGTGTACACTTTTAACACATGGGTTACTTCGTCCGGACGGTTACTTCCCCTGGAAGTCCGGTTCGCGGTCCTCGTGGAACGCTTTGACCCCCTCCTCGGAGTCTTCGGTGTTCGTTACGATCCCAACACCCCACGCCTCCATCTCCAAGCCGGACTCCAGTGACGACTCGATTCCACGATTCATGACATGCTTGGCGATCTCCATTCCGACCGGTGAGCGGTTCAGATAGTCGCCCGCGACAGAGTCGACGAGGTCGTCGAACTCGTCTTCCGGAGCCAATTCGTGAATGAATCCGAACTGGCTCATCTCACTTGCACTGTACTGCTTGCCGCGGAGGACCATGTCTTTTGCACGAGACAAACCGATGAGTCGGGGGAGCCGTTGGGTACCTCCCGCGCCCGGAATGAGGCCAAGTTTCGTTTCGGTCACACCAATTCGAGCATCCTCAGTGGCGATCCGCGTGTCACAACAGCACGCGAGTTCGCATCCACCTCCGAGAGCGTACCCCTCTATCGCCGCGACCGTAGGTTTCCCGACGTTCTCGAGTTTTCTGAACGTTTCCCGGGTCGTTCGACGACTCTGACTCAGTCGATCGTGAGGGGCAGGATCCGAATCCTCGTCATCGTCTCCGACATCGCCGCCAGCACAGAAGTTTCCGTCTCGTCCTCGAACCACGATGACGAACACGTCGTCGTTTGCCTCGAGGTCGTCGAGTGCGTCTTTTAGCTCAACGGTCATCGTCTTCGAGATGGTGTTGAGCTTCTTTGGCCGGTCTAAGATGAGGTTCGCTCGTCCACTGTCCTCGATCTCCACGGTGATATCACTGTAGTCGGACATCTGGTATGAGTTCTACATACGAATATTTAAAATCTGCCACTATCTGAACTCCACGTGAACTGCGATCCCGAGCCCACATTAGCGACCTCGAACAGAGGTTCGTAAACTACCATCAGATCGTGCTGATACCAGGGTTTATGCAGGGGTAGCTCGCAATATTGAGTGACTAATATGGCCGCTGAGCAGCCACTGGGGAGCGTCGATGTCGTTGAGCTTGGAACTGCGCTTGCGGGGCCGTTTGCGACGAAGCTCCTCGCGGACTATGGAGCTAATGTTGTCAAAATCGAACGGCCCGACACGGACCGAAGTCAGATGGCGTCAAGTCCGAGCGCCCCAAATTATACCTTTGCGACGTACAACGTGGGGAAAGACGCGATCACTCTTGACCTAAAGTCATCAGAAGGACAGGATATACTCATGGAACTGATTAGCGAGGCCGACGTATTCCTCGAGAATATGCGAAACGGCGTCGTAGAGCGGCTTGGATTCGATTGGGAGGTGATGCGGAAGCGGAACCCGGGTCTGATCTACTGTTCGGTCAGCGGCTTCGGTGATACCGGTCTGTATGCAGACCGTCCAGCCTTCAACGGTGTCGTCACCGGAATGAGTGGATGGTTGTCTGGGGAGGACAACCCGACTGGTTCGCCCGTCGCCGCTGCGGATCACATCACCGGGTTCTGTGCTTGGGGAGGTGTTCTCACTGCGTTGGTCAACCGCGGTGTACGCGGGAGAGGTGAGAAAGTAGAAGTCTCAATGCTCGACGCGATGATGTCGTGTGCCGGCGAGGAATTTGCTGGATATTCAGCGGTTCGATCGGGATACGATGTCGGCGACCCCTACAAGACACCGATTCAACCAGGAGGATACTACGCAGTCGCCGACGGACACATTACGCTCGTCGTCACGCAGGGGCAGTGGGAAGCGTTCACTAACGCCATCGAGAGACCTGAATGGGCCGACTCCGAGCATCGCTTTGCGGAGGAATCCTACCGGCTCGACAACCCGGATGACCTCCGAACGGAACTGGAGGCAGTCCTCTGTGAGCGAACTGCTGACGAGTGGTTGACGCACCTGAACTCGGTGGCGCCTAGGGTTCCTTGTGGTCCTGTGTACTGGATCGATGACGTCGTCAACGATCAACACATCATTGAACGGGAACAGGTCTGGACTATTGACCATCCGGAGACGGGAGACCACCTCGTGCCGCGTCCACCGGTTCGATTTTCGAGCCACACCCAAGACGTGGACTCAGTACAGCCTGCCCCCGACATCGGTGAACACACTGAATCGACCCTTCGCTCGCTTGGCTATACCGACGATGAAATACGGTCACTCCGTGACGGTGGAATCATCTAACCGTTATCACGCGAGTTATGACAGTAGTTGCGTGCAGGCAGGAATTCTTTTGCTGACCTGATTGCTTTCTCACCAGCACCGGAATTTACTTACCTACCCGGAAAGCAGTGATAACACATGCCAGAGAGTGGTACACAGGAACACCGAGTGATAGATGTCGACGCGCACTATCTCGAATCGTACGAAGATATCGCTGAGTACATGGATGAACCTCACAAGTCGCAGTATTTAGACAGCGGGTTCGGCGAAAGCGGGACGAAACAGAACGCATCGGCGTACTTCCCGATATCGACAGGTGACCGGCAGGCCCACGGGAAGATCAAGCGAGACTACTCGAACTATCCAGACGATCCTGAAGACGTCGAGAACATCCCGGCTGCGATGGACTTCTTAGGTATCGACATCCAGATTATGATCTCCCACCAGGTCCTCGCTACTGGGGGTATCAACTCTGACGACGAACGTGAAGCCCAGTTCTGTAAGGCCTACGTTCGATACATGCTCGAGGAGATTGTCGCCCCAGAGGATGGTATTTACACGCTCGCCCCAATTCCTTACTACGACCTCGACGCTGCCCACGAGGTACTCGACATGATCGAGGGTGAGAAGGGAATCATTGGTGCCTGTATGGTCGCTGCAGGCGCGACTCCCCCACTCGGTAACCGGAAGTACGACACCATCTACGAGCGTGGGGAACAGATGGGTCTCCCCTTCGTGTTTCACACTAGCGGTTCCGGCCTTGACGAATACGTACGGGCGGGATACGAGTCGTTTACCGAAACCCATGTCCTCGGATTTCTCGAATCGAACATGTCTCAACTAGTCAGCCTCATCATGCAAGGAGTCCCGGTAAAGTTTCCCGACCTCGACATCATCGTGATGGAGTCGGGGATCACCTATGTTCCCGCACTCATGGCCCGGCTCGATGAGGAGTACCTCAAACGAACCGAGGAGGCACCGCTCCTGGAGAAGCGTCCGAGCGAGTACCTGAAAGAGATCTACTACGGCACCCAGCCCCTCGAAGTGAGTACTGACCCGGAGTTCCTTCAGAAGTGTATCGAGATGGTTGGAGTGGACAGCTTGATGTACGCCTCCGATTATCCGCACTGGGACTACGACTTACCGGAGTCCATAACGGAACTCCCCTTCCTTTCGGAGGACGAGAAGCAAGCGATTTTGGCGGATAACGCCGCGGAGGTGTTCGGCCTATGAGCGACCGTATCCAAGTCAAGTCCGAAGACGAGTTTGAGGACGGTGAACGCGTTATCGTCGACGTGGATGGAAGGTCTGTCGGAGTCGTCAACATCGACGGAGAGTACTACGCCATCTTGAACGAGTGTGCTCATGCTGGGGGTCCAGTCTGTGAAGGTCAGATCAAGCCCCAACTCGAGGGCGAGTTCGTCGAGCCTGGAAAACGGGTCAAAAAGACCTTGAGCGAAGATTCACTACGCATCTCGTGTCCTTGGCATGGGTGGGACTACGACCTCGAAACCGGTGTCCATCTCGGACAGTCCGACATCTCGATTCCGACCTACGACGTCACCATCGAAGACGGTGTGGTCTACGTCGAGGGGTGATCCGATCTCACCGACATGTGCTTTCCAACCATGTCACACCAAGGTGCAAAAATCGCCCACACGTGACACTCACCTACGCGATAACAGACGAAGCTCCAAGCACATCAACATCTGACTCGAACCGAATCAGAATAGAACATGATTCGCGTTCGGGCAATAGCACCGAACAGGTTTCGGACCGACGAATGGGCCGGTGATGGCGTATGCGTGACGACTCATCGTGCTGTTCACCGTCTCGAGACGGGGGAGGCGATACAGACCCTCCCAGCCAATCAAGATCCTCCGGTGGAGATGTGAACACGGCGAGAATGGTCCGACTTGACAGCGGACAGTTCAGGATGGGAACAGACTCCGAGGTCGGTTTCCCTGAAGATGGTGAGGGACCAACTCGGGACGTGATCGTCGATTCGTTCTACGTAGACCAGCACGCGGTGACGAACGCCGAGTTCCTCTCATTCGTCCGCGAGACAGGCTATACGACCGATGCTGAGCGGTACGGCTGGTCGTTTGTGTTCGAGGACTTCGTCACCGACGGGAACCGGTCACACGTCATCCAAAACGTGGTTGATACATCGTGGTGGGTTGCTGTCCAAGGGGCGAACTGGTTCCGGCCCACTGGGCCGAGTTCTACCATCATCGACGAGGGATTGTTGACTCATCCGGTCACGCACGTTTCTTGGAACGACGCCGTCGCCTACGCGGAGTGGACGGGGAAACGTCTGCTTACGGAGGCAGAGTGGGAGTTCGCAGCCCGTGGTGGTCTCGAAAACAAGCGATACCCATGGGGCGACGACATCACTCCCGGCGGAGAACACCGGTGTAACATCTGGCAAGGTTCGTTCCCGGACCAGAACACTGCCGAAGATGGGTACCTCCGAACCGCTCCTGTCGACGAGTTTCGCCCGAACCACTATGGTCTCTACAACGTCGCTGGAAATGTTTGGGAGTGGTGTGCAGACTGGTTCAGTCCGGACTACCACACGACGGACGGCTACTCACGAATGAATCCGACCGGCCCCAATTCTGGCACCCATCGCGTGATGCGTGGGGGCTCGTACCTCTGCCATCGGTCGTGGTGTAACCGGTATCGCGTCGCTGCGCGGTCGAAGAACACTCCGGATAGCTCCGCAGGAAACGTCGGGTTTCGGCTTGCGGTCGATACTCAGCGCGTCGAGTGACGGCAGTTCATGGAACTCACCGTCCCCGTCGACTGGCGCTTCGAACCACGAGCCACCTTTCTGAACTCGAGCACTAGGTACCACCTCGCGGGCCAATACTCCTTGTCGTCTCGTAGCGAGTCGGAGCGGTCATTCGCGTCGGGGGTGCACAGACGACAGAACCCCTTCTGGGCTCGAGTGGACCACTGCCGAGCAACCAAAGGGGAAGAGAGTCTGTAGCAACGGTTGGATGCCGTTTCCGACAGTCAATACACCGTGTCGAGCGGGTTAGTCCGTGGGTTCGGTAGCCGTTGTTTCGACGGCCTCGATCAATAGCTCTGCCACGTCGACGATCTCTATCTGGTCCTCAAAGCCCCCCGTCTTCCGACCGTCCTCGTACATCGTCATACACATCGGGCACGCGACGACGAATTTCTCCACGTCTGCTCCAGCACCGGTGTCTTCGAGCGCCTCCCGGAGCCGTTCTTCGCTCGGTTTGGTTTCATCGTCGAAGTCCATCCAGAGACCCCCGCCGCCACCGCCACAACAGAACGAGTTCTCACGGTTTCTCGGCATCTCGACGAGCTCACAGCCGGTCGCCTCGATTAACTTTCGTGGGGCTTCATACTCGTCGTTGTACCGTCCGAGATGACAGGGGTCGTGGTAAGTTACGGTGTAGTCGAGTTCAGTTCCGCCCAGACCGAGCGCCTCGTCGTTGACGAGCTCTTCGACGACCTGTGTCCAGTGAAGCACTGGTACACCATCCCAGGACCCATCGACGTCGAAGGCCATCATCGGGTCATCGGCGAATTCATCGAAATCGACCTCCGGGTACTCGTTCTTGAACGTGTTGAACGAGTGGGGATCGGTACAGACGATTTTATCGAAGTCACACTCCTCGAAAGATTCGACGTGGTGGCCCGCCTGTTCAATGAAGAGGAACTCCTCACCCAGTCGGCGGATGTCGTTTCCGTCGTATTGCTCGTCCTCATAGAGGATGCCGTACTCGACATCGGCTGCCTCGAACAGCGTTGCTAACGAGCGAGCGACCTGTTTGTTCCGTTCGTCGTAACTCGGGAAGTCACCGACGTACCAGAGGTACTCAACCGTGGTGTCGCGAACGTCGTCGATATCGAAGTCGAGTTTGTCCGACCAGTCTGCGCGCTTGCGTTGCGGGTTTCCGAAAGTATTCCCCCGCTGCATCACGTTCTGGAAGGTATCTTGGACGTTCGAATCGATGTTCCCGTCGTCGACGAGCTGGCGGTTGAGCTTCGTAAAGCTGTTGAGGTGTTCGATGTCGACTGGACAGGCATCCATACACGCCATACATGCCATGCAGGATTCCATCGTCTCGGCCTGGATCACACTCGTTCCTCCGTCGGCGATGATCGGTATCTCTTCGCCGCCGCTGTCCACCGACTCACGGTAGCGCTTCAGATCCAGAATCACGTCCCGCGGGTCAAGCTTCCGACTCGAGGCGTTCGCCGGACAGACCGATGAACACCGCCCGCACTTCGTACACGCGTCCTGTTCGAGCATGTTCCTCCAAGAAAAGTCACCTATAGTCTCTGCATTGGTTGCTTCGAGATCCGCCGGAATGCCCGGCAGTCGCTTTCCGGCGTCGTCATCCTTCGTGACGACGCTAGCGAACGAGGAAAGCATATGAAGAGGTTTCCCCATCGGTATCGCCGCGATGAACCCCAGTGCCAGTACCGAGTGTGCCCACCACACCAACGGGTAGGCCGCGCGGGCCGATGCTGCGGTTACACCGAGTTCGCTCAATACGAGCGCGACCGCCCAGCCGACGAAACTCACCGTCTCGAACGAAGGGAACCCCTGTCCGACGATTCGAACGGCCTCTGTCAGGTAGCCACCGACCCCCAAGAGGAACAGGGTCCAGACGAAGAGATCGTCTTCAAGACCAGTGTGGCGACCCCACAGACGTTGGTTCCGCGCTGCGTATCGTCGATAGAGGACGACACTGAGACCGACAACGAACAGCAATCCCATCGCGTCTACGATCAGCGAATATGATAGGTAGAAGTCCCCGACGAAGAACGACTGCCCGGTGAGTGGTCGATAGAGGTCAATATCGATCCCGAGTATCGTGGTCGCGACGAGCAGCGTCAGGAATCCCCACATGATGAAGGTGTGCATGACCCCCCCAACGAAATCACGGTCGAATATCGATCTGTTCGAGAGGACGACCCTCACCGCGGCAAACACGCGACTGGGTAACTCGTCGAGACGATCGAACTCGTCTTCACTTCCTTGGCTGTAACTCTTTATTTGCTCGTACAGTCCCACAACGAACACGATGACGGCCACCGCGGCGAGGTAGTAGAACACGGCTTTCCCGACCGGGCTGATCTGCCAAAACGTCGGACGGGTGACTTCACCTCCGGCTTGGAGTACGACAGACATACCTACTCAATGTGTGAGTTGCTTTTAATAACTTTCGTCGCCGAACCTGGCAACGTCCCTGGTTCGTCGGTACCTTGCAACTGGCCTGTTTCGTCTCTCACGACCTCAACTGGACCGCCGTTCTCACTCCATAGCGTATTGGTAGCCCGGTATTCCCCGGCTACAAGCGTAATCGGCAAGTGGTCCCACTCGGCGTTTATCCGCATCATCGAAAGATATAGGATAGTGGTAGTGCATCACACGAACGCGCATGAGTGAGAGCGACTTGCAAGAGTTTCATCGAGAACTACACGAGCGGAACTACCAGGGACAGTGGGAGAAACACGAGAGCGACGAGAGGGAACCGAGACTCGAGCCGTATCTCTGGAAGTGGAACGAGATTATTGAACTGTTGAACGAGTCCAAGAACCACATCTCGCTTGACGAGATGGGTGCCGGTTCGCGCCGAGCCCTCGTTCTGGACAACCCGTCGGAAGGGGCCGACCTCAGGGGACCGAGTTGGACACTGTTCGCGGCCGTCCAAATGATCGTTCCAGGGGAGGTCGCTCGTGCCCATCGCCACAATTTCGAGGCGTTTCGCTTCATCATCGAGGGCAACGATTCCGTAATCACCAACGTCAACGGTGAGGCACTCCCCGTTCAGACAGGTGATCTCCTCCTCACCCCGAGGATGGCGTGGCACGACCATATTAACAACTCCTCCGAGGACGTCGTTTGGATCGACGGTCTGAACACACCGTTCATCACGGACGCTCTGCACGATATGCATTTCGAGGAGTACAAGTCTGCGCGACAATCCGAGAAACACACCTCAGGCTACTACGAGTCGCAGTTCGGAACGATGCGGCCAGTCCAGGAGAACCCGTCTGATGATACCCCACCGTACCGGTTCTCCTGGGAATCCGCGAGACGATCCCTTCAGATGGCGGTCGACGAGGACGAACACTACGACCCGCACAATGGTTACTTCCTCGAATACGTGAATCCGCGTACTGGGCACGGTCCGGTGCTCCAGACCATCGCCCTCGGTCTGCAACTTCTCGAAACTGGAGACGAGACGCTGTCACACCGGCACAACAACACCGAGATCTATCACGTCGTAGAGGGTGCCGGTGAGTCGTCAATCGAAGGCCAGACCTTCGAGTGGGAGGAAGGCGACTTTTTCGTCGTTCCACCGAATCGGTGGCACCACCACCGCGTCACGTCAGACGACGACGCTATACTCTTCAATATGACCGACAGACCGATCTTCGAGGCGTTCAACCTCCACCGCAGCGAGTCGAAGGGCGCGTAATCCCACGTTTCGTCTCCATTCTCTCGGTTCGGCTAGAACGCGCCCATTGTCGAACCGTTTCGATTGCCCTCCCAGTTCCAACTGTGTTATCTCGGCTTCTACCTTGATTTTCGGGAGGGTATGAACCACCTGCTAGAAATATCACCAGTCACCCACTCTACTACCGTCACTCGGCGAAAGCGGAACGCCGTGGCTTCTAAAAAAAAAACCTGTGTGCCTATATTCCGTACAGCTCAGCAGGGTTATCCTGGAGAATTTTCACCTTCTGCTCTCGGGAGAGACCATCGTTTTGCGACACTGACGTCGTCGAATCGAAGTCATGGTGCGGCCAGTCAGTCGCCATCACCAGTGAATCTTCGAGCTGGTTCTGTTCGATAATGTTACCCAGATCAGTGTTCCGGGGCTCCTCAAGTGGTTGCGTTCCGTAGTAGAAATCGCTCAGATACTCGCTCGGGAGTTTCGTCAGTCCTGGTGCGTCGCTCGACCGCTCCATAAACTCTCGGTCCATTCGATTCGCAAGCATCTGTACCCACGACTGACCTGCTTCAAGGAAGCACCAATCTATGTCATACCGCTCTGGGATCTCCTCTCCGATGATACTGGTAGCGTGCCAGAGTTTCGTCATTGGGTGGACAAGTGTGTGTAGCTCAAGGAAGGTATTGAATTTGAACCCGTTCGTTGGGAACCCAGAGTACACAGAGCTATCGGCGTGCAGCGTGATGGGCAGGTCGTGTTTTTCGGCCGCCTCGTAGATTGGCTCGTATCGCTCATGTCCGAGGGGGAAGTCGAGTCCTAGGTCTGCCATGAAGACACTGACTATGCCGTCCTCGTCGCCGAGTCGCTCAATCTCCGCAGCGCTCTCTTCTGGATGGTCCGGGACGATGTGGACCTTAGCGTAGTAGGTGTCGTCGTCGCGGACGAACCGATCGAGCGTGAAGTTGTTCATCGCACGCATGTACCCGATTCGGGCTCGAGCCTCGGGGATCTGGAAAATCTTGAATCCGGTCCCCGGGGAGAAAATCACCTTGTCGATGTTGAATTGCTGGCGTGTCTCTTCGTAGTCTTCCGCTTTCGAGATGGCACCGAGATCGTACTTGTGACGACCGCCGTTCGTCCGGTCCCAGCCGTCCCAAGGGATCGGGCCCCAGTCCTCCGGTGCGTTCCCGTAGCCGTTCTGTTCACGCTCTCGGAGTTCTTCGTCTTCCATGTACTCCATCAGTTCCTCCCACGTCTCGGACGTGTGAACCTCCGCGTCGTACACAGTCAGATCTTCAGTCAACTCTCTGTCCGCTTGAGCTGTCGAACCCATATGAGATGATTTCGCATAGTCTACTTATATTTTTCCTAGATCCAGCCCGCGGAACGTCACGTTTGGAGGAGTATAGCTAGAGTAAGCTGGAGAGAGTGATTTAGACTCTGATGACGAGATCTCTCTACGTAATAGCCTCTTCGAGGCGGTCGAAGTCCTCGAGAAAGGTGGCCAAGGTTGCTCGCGTAACGTGTGGCATACAGACAATGCGAAGTTTCCCAGTTGCCGTTCGGGCAATTCGCCACCCCTCCGCACGAAGGTCTCGAAACAGCGGTTTCGGAAGCTCAGCGGCCACCAGAGGCAGCGTCGGCGAAACCACGTTCAACCCGCGCATCTCAAGTTCGTCGGCTAACCACTCAGCGTTGGCCATCGACCGCCGGTACTGGGCGCGGTACTCGTCTGGCCACAATTCTGCAAGTGTAGCCGCCGCACTCGCGACTCCCGCGCCGGATCGGGTACCAGTGAGGGTAGCTTGGGCGGATGATTCGAGATACGGTGTGTTGACCGCGAGTACGTCAAGGGCAGCCTGCTCACGCGCAATGAATCCACCGGCGGGAACGACTGCCTGACCGAACTTGTGAGGTCGATGGTGAGTGTATCGATGGGTGCGTCGGAGAAGTTCCAATCGTACTCCGTGAAGGGAAGTACGAAGCCGCCCCAAGCCGCATCGACATGTACGAATGCACCGACCTCAGTAGCCAGTGTAGCTAAGGCAGGTATCGGGTCGACGCGACCGTACTCCGTCGAGCCAGCGACTCCGACGACGAGAACGGTATTTTCATCCACTGCCGCCGCAACCGCGTCTAAGTCGGTTATACGGTCTTCCGTGAGGGGAACCGTTCGTAGTTCGACGCCGAGTAAATCAGCCGCTTTGTGAAAACTGAAATGTAGGTGTTCGCCGCCGACTACGTTCGGTTCGTCCACATCGAGACGATCTCTAGCAGAGCGCACTGCCTGAATGTTCGCTTCCGTCCCACCGGAGGTCACGTATCCGTTCGCACCGTCCAGCCCCACGACATGGCCAAGTGCCTCGACGGTTCTAGTTTCGAGATCGCTCACCGCCTTGTATGTTTCCGGGTCGCCCGGGTTAGTTGCCTGGAAGCGTTGTGCGGCGTTTTGGGCGACGGGATGTGGAGATGTACACATCGAAGAGAGGACCCGTCCAAAGTCCTGCGGATGTTCAACTGTCCGCTGCATAGATTTGCTAGCAACCTCAATTGTTTAGTTGTTCCGCCCGGCCAGGACGAAATTTGAAGCCTCAATCTTTTTATCTCCCCGCGAGAATCGGTTCATTGGCAATGAAGCTCGCACGCTATAACGGCGAGAAGCTTGGCTTAGTCGATGGTGGAACGATCATTGACATAACTGGTGAATTCGAACTTTCCTCTAGTGACCCTCTCCGGGAATTCCTCAGCGAAGGGTACGATCTCTCAGATATCGAGGGGTCAGGGACCAAACAACCGCTTTCAGAGATTCGGTTAGAGGCCCCCGTTCATCGCCCCGGTAAAATCGTGGCCGCACCCCTGAACTACGAAAAACACGTCGCTGAGATGGGAGTTGACATGGACATCGCCGAACGAGGGTACTTCCTCAAAGCCCCCTCAAGTCTCATCGGTCCAAATGATACGATCGAACTCCCATACTCTGATGAACGGTTCGACTACGAGGTCGAACTTGCGTTCATCATGGGAAGTGATGTCAAGGACATTCCGGCCGAAGAGGTATGGGATAACGTCTTAGGTTACACCATCTTGCTCGATATCTCACTTCGTGGCGACCAAGACCGTTCAAACAGGAAGTCCTTCGACACCTTCACCGTCGTTGGACCGTTCGTGGTGACACCTGACGAAGTGGGCGATCCGCAGGCACTCGATATGGAACTCCAGCTAAACGGTGAGACGCGGCAGGCCGTGAACACCGATGACATGATTTACTCCTGTGCAGACATCGTCCAGTACGCAAGCATTGGCGCAACTATCAAAGCAGGAGACGTAGTCACGACTGGCACACCAAGTGGGGTTGGTGAGTTGCAGGCGGGAGACCGAATTTACGCACAAATCGAAAACATCGGTTCGATGGAGGTGTCCGTTACGGAGCGAGATCTCCGGTTCGCCGACTTGGACGTCTGAACGCTCAGACCAGCGTCTCGGGCGCCAGCCCCTTTTCACCCTCAGGACATGACGCTACTAACAATCTGGTATTGACAACTAAATCTAATTAATTTTATATTGGTGGATGGGGTCATTCGACATATGCAAGGAAACGAAGAGTTCCCTGAAGCGTACCGTAAGGTGTGCAAGACGAACGACATCCCAGATGACGAGGGCCATGTCGTGACCGTTGACGACGAGCAGATTGCCATTTTCGAGGTTGATGGAGAGTACCTCGCTATCACTAACACGTGCCCACACCAGGGTGGCCCGCTGGCAGATGGTCAGGTCAATGGGAAGACGGTTCACTGTCCGTGGCACGGGTATGAGTTCGACCTCGAATCCGGTGAACACGTTCAGGCGTTTTCAGACGACCTGTCGTGCATGACGTACGACCTTGGGGTTCAGGACGACGAGATCTATCTCCTGGTTTAATCGAAACGAGAAACCGAACACTGCAGGCAGTTGACCCCCAGAGGTCCCAATCGTCGGATATTCCATGGGTTTCTGTCCGCATAATCGAAGGTGATTTTTAAGCCAGTACACCACGACTCCCGTCGTGGATCACAACCTTGCTTCCGATGTCGGAACAGCTCTGCGCCACTCGTGAGAGATGGAGCCGTATCGCGGCACGTCGATGAATAACATACGTATCGAGTACTCAGGGTTCAACGTGCTACCCGCACCCAAATCAGGGAATGTCGGTCGAGCGATATCATCACCCGTCCCGTCTCAATAGCCGTCGAGAAACAGCAGCTTGTCTATACTGAGTTCTCAGATCCCGCCCCAAACATTTCTCGCCCGGTGCGTTCGGGTGTGAGATTACCGTGTTCATCGATTTCGCCCTTAGCGATTCTAGTCGAAGAGATGCGCTTGCCATCGCTAGCAGGTACGTGGTCCACGACTTCGATATGGAGGGGGTCCTGTCCCGCGTCCTGCCGTATCTCGTTTATTCGTTCAGCACCTCCCCTAGTCTCTCGAGAGACGACGAGTACCTCGAACTGTTCTTCCGTGGCGATACCGGTCGGCTTCGTGAGCTCACGAACCTCGAACTCGCGGTCGAACTCGCTAGCGAGGTCAGTTAATTCGTCCTCGAGTCCGGATTTTCTGACCCGAAATGAACGAATATATCGGTCCATGTGCCGGGTCTCTGGGGCTAGCGTGTCACTAGTCACCCCGACGGTCACGTTTCCTAATTCGAAGGCACGACGAAGGAGTACCCGATGCCCGTCGTGAATGGGGTCAAACGTGCCTCCAACCGCGACTTCCTTACTTCCGTGTTGCTCTTGGTTCATTTTCTTGGGTCGAATGGCGTACTCTCAATTCCCTTCATCTCTCATCCTCTAATCGAGCGGGGTACTTCTTAATCATTGTCCAGAACCTGTTGGACGACCTGAAGAGATCTCTCCGTGATGGCTCGTTCTCAATCTGTGCTCGGTAGCCGTCTCGGATTACACCGAACGTCTCCGGCTGCGTCAGTAATTAACCGGCAAGAATAACGCTTGCCAATATCATTATAATTAGATATGGACCACAGTATAACATGGCACAAGCCCCCATAGAGCCGTACGCCTTGGACAGCAACTGGGACCACATTTACACGAATGGGAAACGACTGCAGCCTCGTGGCCGCGAAACCCTAGAAGTGAATAACCCCGCAACGGGTGACGTCATCGCCGAAGTTCCCGTCAGTACGACGGACGACGTTGACGACGCTGTCGAAGCAGCCGTCGAAGCTCAGTCAGAGTGGGCTGCAATGCCCCCTCAAGCGCGTGCTGAGGTTATTCAGAAAGCACTCGGTATACTCCAGGAAAATGGCGACACCATCGCAGAGAGTCTAGTTGCTGAAGGTGGGTGTACGAGATTCAAAGCGGGCGTCGAACTCGAGCAGTTGGCTCCGGGAATTATGGCGGAGTCCGCAAGTTTCCCGACAAGGATGGTCGGGAAGACTGCCGATTCCGTTATCCCTGGCAAAGAACACGAAGTTCACCGAGAACCGGCCGGGGTCGTGAGTATCATCACGCCGTGGAACTTCCCCTTCCACCTCTCAATGCGGGCCGTCGCTCCGGCACTCGCACTTGGAAACGCCGTCGTGTTGAAACCCGACCCTCACACGCCCGTTACGGGTGGATTACTTCTCGCCAAACTATTCGAGGACGCGGGGTTACCAGCTGGCGTACTCAATGTCGTCCCCGGCGGCACTGAGGCCGGAGAGCGAGCCGTCTCACATCCGGATGTGAACGTTGTGTCCTTCACCGGTTCGACGGAAGTCGGTAAACAAATCGGAGAGGTCGCAGGGAGGGATCTGAAGGTCCAGGCACTCGAACTGGGCGGGAATAACCCTCAAATCGTCCTCAACGACGCCGACATGGATATCGCGCTCAATGCAGCAAGCTTTGGTTCGTTCATGCACCAAGGACAGGTCTGCATCAAGATCAACCGCCACATCGTTCACGAATCGGTCGCCGACGAATACGTTGAACGGCTATCGCAACGGGCCAAGGGATTGACCGTCGGGAATCCCGACGACCCCGCCGTCGAGATTGGACCGATCATCAACGAATCCCAGCGCGACCAGATGATGGAATTCCTCGAAGAAAGCGTTGAGCAAGGCGCAACAATAGAGACCGGCGGTGACAACGACGGACTGTATGTCGAGCCAACGGTCCTCACAAACGTTGCGAACGATATGCCAATCTCGTGTAACGAGCACTTCGGTCCTATAGCACCCATCATTACGTTCTCAGACGTCGAGGAAGCTATCGACATCGCGAACGATACGGAGTATGGGTTGACTGCCTCCGTTCACACCACTAACGTTCAGCGTGGAAAGTCGATTGCGAAGAGACTCGAGACCGGGATGGTTCACCTCAACGATCAACCGATCAACGACGAACCCCATATCCCATTCGGTGGGGTAAAGAACTCGGGCCTCGGGCGCTACAATACCGACGCGATCATCGATGAGTTCACCGAAACGAAGTGGATTTCAATCCAGAACAAGTCTCGCGAGTTCCCAATTTGAGGGACAAATCCCCCGGGCCCCTGCCAGCGACGTAATCGTCGCGATATTCTATGGCATCTCGTGATAACGAGTTACAGCCAGCCCAATACGTACAGCATGCGCCACACATCCGGGACACCCAATTTTGACTAACGGGAGATTATGATTGGTCGTCCCGGGCGACGATTTGTTCGGATCTGGTTATAGCGAGTCGCTCAGATTTCGCATACTCTGGCTCTTTTCTGACAAAAAGACGGGACACGGCCGGTCAGTACTTACTTCCCAGATTAATGATTGTCGTAGGTCGTGCGTACACGACGCATTCAATGGTTTGAGGAACGGACACTGAGTGCAACACTCCGGAAACGTAGGGTCGACTGGCTGTTCGGTCATGAAAAGGGGTACGAACTAGAGCAAGTTAAACATTGTCTGTCACGATACCCATCCCAGAACTAGTGGCAAAAATTACTTATAGTGTCCTGTGGTTCCATTGAATATGGTTGTACTCGTACCAGTTGGTGAGGAACCGAATTCAGAAGAAGCGGTCCAGTTAGCGTATGAGATCGCACAGAAGTACGACGACACGCTCGTCGCTTTACACGTGATCCCCAACAAGGAATTCGCAGCGTACAAGGAATCGTTGACTTCTCTGCCCGAGTTCGACGACTATTCGTTCACGCAAGAGGCAGACAAGGCCGCAGACATCGCCGAGAAAATCCTCGAGATTTATCTTGACGACTTTGACTCGACAATGGTTGAAACGCGGGGACGGGTGGGGAACCATTCCTCAGAGATTCTGTACGAAGCCGATTCGCTCGAACCACGTTTCATCGTAATCGGTGGACGTCGAAAGTCACCTGTCGGGAAGGCAATTTTCGGCAATACGATACAGGATGTTCTCCTAAACGCTCAAAGCCCAGTCGTGACAACGATGAGAGACTAATACTTCGTCACCGCCCTACGTTTTAGTCTGTCAAATTGGTTTTCGTAGGGTCAATCAAACTCTACACTACCAACTTACTAGGGTTCATCCTACGGTCGGAATGGTAAAGACACATTTTCGTCTGGCATACAGCTCAGGCCAACAGTACGTGTAGTGAGGAGTTCAGATTACAGTTCACTAATTGATTCGGCCCTGGTTCAAACCGGCACGCACAACCTCGAATACCTCCGTGCTGTTTTGAGCAAACTACCCCGTGCCAATGGGGCACAGGGACGTTCGATATTTCCATAGTCCTGAATAGCGCTTTTTACACTCGTATAGGTGTAATGGAAGTTGAGAACTATCATCGAACCAAAGACCGATACTACCCGAAAACCACATCCTAAGACCACTATACTGAGTCTTTCTGAATTCAAGCTCTTCGGTTCTTTTTGAGTAGCAATCTCTTCGAATACCGAACATAATTCGAGCACTATGTACAGTCAGCGCTTTCGACTTTCGTAATGAGACCCCCTCTCTCAGATCACAACGTAAGGGACACATGCTGGACCAAGTTCGGATCTGTACAAAGACGAGAATACCGAACGAGAGAGAGGGCAATCCATTACAATACTACTGCTGTGATTTTGAACTACATAACAATACTATGGTTGTAATTCCTAGAAGAGTATGATACAAATTGAATTCCGACTGTAGATCCTACTATTTGGTTTATTTTATCTCGTCTTGAGGAACACACAGTTTCTATTCACTCAGATCCTCAAACTACATCTCAATAAAAACAGTTTTTAAATATAGCCCAGCGCAGAACTGGTGTAACCATTGTTGAGGTCTGCTATCAATCCTCAGTCTGGATATATCGAACAGCCTGCGATAATCAGTCCGGTCACCTGTTTGTTGAGATCGCCCACATATTTAATACGATATAGAATAATGGTAATTATGGGGTTTAGCTTTGATCGCCCCACACAATCCCACAAAGTCCCGGGAGGGAGCGAAGCTATCTCGCCCGTGCCAATTGGGTGTCTCTGCAGTACCGGACTACTTCGCCATTGGGCAATGTCTGGCTTCCCAAAGTCAGGCATCTTTTAGCCGGGGTAATAGAAATACAGATTAGTCACAAATCGAGTTCACGATCACACCCATACACTTCTTTAACAAAGAATAGGTCTGAACAGTTATTTGAAATAAATACGGGGTAAATGTGAACTGAACCCATATTTCAACATGTAAGAGGGCTCGTTTTGTTTGTTCGAGTGTTGTACACCCAAATCAGAAGTTGGCAACAAATGGCCGCCGTCAATTGAGAGGGAACACTGTTACAGGCAAAGGCCGACATAGTACAGTATAGACTCTCACGAATCTGAAAACAAACAAAACGGCCCCTACCAGACCTACTTAAATGAGGCGAACAGAAAAAACAAACAAACAGTGGCTATAAGTTGCAAGGCCACGTTACACAATATCACAATGGGGTTGTTTGCAGATACTACAGGAGATTTCTGGAAAGCGAAGTATGCGCTTAAGGAGGAGTATCAACCAAACGACATTCTTGAACGAGAAAAAGAAATTGAGTCATATAAATACTCTCTAAAAGGCTCATTCACCCGGGTGACGAGCCGAACGATATCATTCTGTACGGGAAAGCAGGTGTAGGGAAAACTGCAGTCACCCGGTATATTCTCAACGAATTATGCAAAGCAACAGAAGAACACGATATCGCCAAGCCGGTTCACGTCCACTGGCATAATTGTAACAGAGAATCAATATTTTCCACTATCCGAACGTTACTAAACAATTATCTACCAGACAACGTGGAGAAAGTACCAGAGCGTGGGTTTAGTTACTCCAATATCCGAGATCGGTTCTTCGACACAATTGATGCAACAGACGAAAACCACATTATCGTACTTGATGAAATCGACCATCTAGATGGAGTCAATGAACTACTCTACGATATCACTCGAGCACGCTCGAATGAACACCTTATTGATGCTCATATTGTTGTGATTGGGATCTCGAATAACTACCGCTTCCGCAGTCAATTATCCCCAAAAGTACAATCCTCATTCCAGGAGGACGAAATTCGGTTCTCGACATACAATGCAGACGAATTACGGGGGATTTTGGAAGAAAGAGCCAAACTTGCGTTCTACCATGACACGTACGATGATAGTGCGTTGGCACTTGCAGCTGCAGTTGCATCAAAAGATACTGGAAGTGCTCGTCAAGCAATCGACCTTCTTCGAAAAGGAGGCGAAATAGCGGAACGAGAGGTCACATCAACACCATACATTACTGAATCCGACATCAAAAAAGCCCGGGAAGAAGTAAAACGAGGACGATTAAGTGATAAAATTAGTGATCAACCTGCACATACTCGTCTAGCACTTGAAGCGATTGCTCACCTCGATCTCCACAACAAAACTCCTGTGAAGTCGAAGGTCATAAAGAAATCATATGAAGAGACAGCAGAAAAATACGGTGAGGAGCCGCTGACAACGCTTGAAGGGCTACGAAATCATCTGAGTGACTTAGTCATGTTGGGGTTTTTGACTCAAGAGGAGGATAATCAAGGCCGTGCTGGCGGCCGTTCCAATGTTTATTCTCTGAACATGGATTCATCGGTTGTAATTGAATTGTGTGAAGAAATACAAGCACAGATGATATAGTAGTCTACAACATTCGCGACACCATGTTCTACCCAGAAGGTAGATTAGGCACGCTACAGCTGAATCTAAACCCAAGTGTCCGTCAAGAAATTCCGTCTCACAAATTAAAAGATCTTCCTAGGCTCTGTTATTCGACCATTTGTATTGTATAAATCGGGGGGGTCTTTGACTTATTACCACATAACAGTATATAGCAGACCCACAGCGGATAGAACATGCTAGTATTCAACCCGAGAATATCGAGGAGGCGATTGACTTCTACACGGACGGCCTAGGCCTCGTCGAAATCGCCCGGGAAGATGGGACGGTCTACCTCGGTACTAGCCTCACAGAGAATTTCGAACTAGCCGTAACTGAAGGTAGAGTCGGCATCGAACACGTTGCGGTCCGTGCGGACAACGATGCTGTCGTCGACGACTACGAGAATGAATTCGAAGGGGCGGACGTCGAAACCAGTGGGTCGACGACAATGAACCCAGCCAGTTGGCCTGCGTCCGGTTCAAAATTCCGTCTGGCACCCCCTCGAGATCGTGACTATCGCTGACGAGGACTGCCCTCACCCAAACGTCTCTGCAGCAGGTCGCGTCGGGCAAGCACCGTCCTCTATCGACCACATCCGGCTGTTCACACCCGGCATCGACGTGGACATCGAAGTCCGCCGAGATAGCGTCAGTATG
Source organism: Haloferax sp. ATB1 (assembly GCF_000730175.1). Lineage (NCBI taxonomy): Archaea > Methanobacteriati > Methanobacteriota > Halobacteria > Halobacteriales > Haloferacaceae > Haloferax > Haloferax sp. ATB1. Next base: position 53,789 of record NZ_JPES01000054.1, read on the forward strand.
TGTTTCTCGAACACCGCTAGCCGATAGACGACATCAAATGGCGTTCGCCCGCTGTGGCCTCCTTCACCACGATATCGCACTCAAAGCCATGCCTCCGAATAACCCCGACCACACGAGTCTTCACCACGTCGCCTGGGGATTCGACGACATTGGCCACCTGAAAGTATTCCTTGACACTATGGCGGGACGTGGAATGGAGTTCGAAGCGGCATCGGTCACCTCCTTGTTGACAACAACCTCTACACCTACATCTGGGAGCTCAGCGGAAGCTGCTTCGAATTCTGCACCGAAATGGCCGTCGCCAAAAGCACGACCCAATGCACTCGAAAGACTATACTGAGAGTTTCGTGAACTCATCTTGAAATATGTCGTTCATAACATCAAGCGTGCCGCAATATAGCCAAATCAACCGCAGTATGGCGATTTACCAGAGCCAACTACTCTAATACCGAATCGACTCTTACCGGATACAGTGAAACGGCGGAATCTGTCGATGGATTCGCGTGTAGTCTAAGAGGATGATCAGATAGGGCTTCTACTAGCCTGCCTGTGGGACCAAACGTCACTTCGCCAAATCTCCCTCCGTGGGTGCGAGGCCCCGTTGAATACGTACTCTGTATTGCACGCACTACCGGCACTGTCTAGTTAAGCCAGTTTGAGAAGCGAGCAGGTCATTGAGTGAATTGGCTATGTCGCTCGCAGACCTGCTCAGCGAGTGCTTTGCGACGGATTTAGAAGAAACTTGGGAGCGTGAAGCTGGACGGCTGTTCTCTCAGAGAGACAAAAGAAATTCTTCGATTGCTTGACGTTGAACGGTCTCATCAAGCTGTTTGGCAATGGKACATCGGCT
>NZ_JPES01000055.1:0-29943 GCF_000730175.1 Haloferax sp. ATB1
TCACCGAGAGTGAGAGCAACTTCCTCGTCAAGGGAATTGACGAGGAAGTTAAGGAGCTGGTCCTCGTGGATTTCACCGTCTGCTTGCTGGGTTTTGAACACACCTTCTGCAAGCAGACGTCTCAACTAACCGGCTTTGTGATGTACTGAGCCTAGATAAATCGAATGCTGACTCGCTGTCCTCGAGGTGTTCGACGAAGAGCTATCGACTGACCGGTCGTATCTGGAGTATCTGCATGTCGCCAGAGCGTGGTACGCCTTCGTGAAACGACGGAAATACGCGAAGTGCAACCCACTCTCAGAGCTGGTGAAGAGTTCGGTTGGGAAGCCAGCGAACCTGACGCGGCGTTCATTCTCGAGAACAGTAAGCGTCGATTCGACATCTTCCACAGACAAGTCACGGTGTACTCATGCTGAGTGACGACATGGAGGCCCGAAGCCAGCACCTCGTCGAAGATGGACCGTTGACTATCCGGATGGTGTCGCTTGACGATATCTTCCTCTTCAAATCGGTCGCGAATAGAGACGACGACGTCGACGACATGGTTGTACTTGCACAAGCAGGGATCGATGAGGAGTTAATCGTCCAAGAGGTGCACACCCAGTTGTCGCTTATCGGTCGAGACGAGTTTGTCGGTGCCATGAAACACAAACCCGCCCGTCTCCAAGAGAAAGGGTACTCATTCGACATCCAAGATGAGATCGAACGTTTGCACTCGCGAACTGTAGGCGGTGAACGGGTCGCTCAGTGTATTCGACTCCTTGCGGAAACTGAATACGATGATGAGCTATACGAAGGAGTTCCCGAACCGACATTTGAATCGAGGGTTGGTGAGGAGACAGCTACATCCGGTATTGACTTGCTCCAACAGATCGGACACGTCAGGTGTGGTGAGGACAACTCACATATTCTCCAAGATCGGGAAAATGAGGACAAGTAACGTCAGTTCGTCACTCTGGGCGGACAACTTCATCGCATGAATAGCACTCTGCGAACACGCCAGTCGTCCCATCGGCCTCCTCGAACTCGATAAGCGACTGGTGAGACGCAATCTCTTCGCCACAGTCAGGACATCGGCCAAGCGCCGTCGAATCACTCGTCATAGGGGAATTGTGGAGACGTATGTGACACGGTCTGTCTCCATTAGTGTCTACACGATGCCACAGCAAAGATGTTTGGCCGCCAATATTGTTCAAACACATCATTCATGAATTGTGTTCATTAACTTTGTTCAGTGATGTAGGGGAGTCGCCCTGTGATCAGGGAGGGTATAGCCCCCACATCAGGAGATTCATTAATGTCATTCCCCACTAGTATTCACTATGTTCATTCATTACTGAACACATAGAATGAACACACTAGATGAACACAATGAAAACATGTACAGAAGATTCAAGGTGGTGGTCCCTCATGAACACAGTATGCTCACATATTCGACCTACAGCGAGGCAGGCGGAGTTGGGAAGACGACCACCGCTGCAAACCTGGCGGTTGCGCACGCTCGGGCGGGGTTGAAACCGCTCGTCGTTCCACTTGACCCACAAGACGGCGATCTCTCACGTCTCTTCGGGGTTGACGACCAACGAACGGATTCAGTCGATAACATCGTCCGGCATATGATTCGACGCCCCAACGGCGACTTTGAGGATCTCATTCGGACTGTCGAAGGTGTCGACATCGTTCCGGAGCACAATATGCTCTCAGATTTAGCCGATTTTCTCCAGCGAGAGAAAGACCAGGCGGAAGCCATGGGCGAAGCATTCGGGATGCACGCACAGTTACTCCGTGTGCTCCGCGAGGCCGGCGTCCCAGAGGAGTACGATGTACTGATCTGTGACCCACCAGCAACTGAAGGGCCACACCTCTACAACGCGATTCACGCGACGCGGTCGCTTGTCATCCCCGTCGAACCAAGCGCAAAGGGCCGTGCAGCAGTTGAAGGGCTTGAGGCTCTCGTCGCCGGGTTTGAAGACCAACTCGAGATTGACGTTGGTGTGCTCGCCGCCGTACCAACCGGATTCAAAAACACACGTGATCAACGGCAGGTACTAGCTGAAATCGACTATCCGATCCCAGAGATCATCAGCGAGCGTGCCTCCCTGATGGAGGGGTGCTGGATGGAGCAATGTTCGGCGTTCAAATACGTCCGTGAACATCGTGATCGTCGCCGTGACTACGAAATTGAAACGCTTGCTCAGTTCGACCGCATCGCGAGACATCTCGAAGAACAGGTCGGAATTGAAGCGCCAAACCCCCCGGAACCGGGTGACGTCGACCACGAGGTGGTGACGGTATGACTGGCATGAAGAAAGGAGCTGGTGAAGATCCGTTTGCAGATGACTCATCGACTGACTCGGCGACCGATACAGAGACTCAGACGAAGGAAACAGAGCCTGAACAGGCCGAAGAAACGAATTCGAACCAAGCCGAGGGCGAAGACACCCAAGAGTCTCGCCAGCAGATCCAGATTCCATACAAATTCCGCCGTGATGGCGTCCAAGACGGTCGTGACCGCGTCCCGCTGTTCTTACAGAAGGAGACAAAAGTCGCAGAGCGAGACGCCTCCGGGAGTTCGAAGACCGGTTCGAAGAAAACGTCTCACTCACCGACCTCCGTGAAGCGCTCATGAAGGTCGGCCTGCAGCACCTCGATGAAACAGAAGAGTGCCTCGAAGAGTGGGGCTACGGGATGACGTTCGACTAGCCAAGAAACGGCGCTTACAGCAGTATAGGTGCGAAAATCGACAGTTGGCAGTCGGTCACGGTCCGAAACTTGGACTCCGCTGGGTGGTTTGTTGACCAAGAGAACGAGCGTCGCTTCCCTGGTAGCCCATTCTAAGGACCAAGGAGTTCGAAGGTAGCGCAATAATAGTAGATTTCTTACATTCTCAATTACCTCATTGTCCCGCAGAGACAACGAGGATTAGCAATTTGTCGGCCCAAACGGAGAGCAAGTAATAAACCATATTCCGCTATATCCAATCTATTGGTCGGGCGGGCAAGTTTCAGAAGGTGAAGTGTTGTATGCTCCCGATTCAACTCAAGAGTACAATCGTGAGCGTCTTCGGCCACTACGAGGCTTCGTTCGAGATGCTGATCAAGTGTGGAGCGGTGGATACGACGGCCACATCAAACGCACCCAGCGTCTGCCCGCCGGATACAACAGCCCCCATTGGCACATCTAGTTCGAACTGACGACTGGTGAAGTTCGTCACCCATGTCAGGCCGTCTCGTTCGTTGAATCGAACTCCGTCCGGAAGTCGGGAAGTGTGCTTGATTCCGCCGCGAGACAGCAGCTCAGCAACGAGTTCGTCAAGCAGTTCTGACCCCGGCCAGACACCACAGTACGTTACTGAGCCGTCGCCACGGTTCCTCCGGGTGACTGCCGGACGTCCAGCTCCCGGACCGGAAGTGTGCGTCGCTACGACGGTCGTCTGTGGATCGGGGTCGAGCCACTCCGCCCAGATTGTGGCAGCGTACTCATCGCCATCAACTTCCACGGCGAGTGGGACATCTTCCGGGTAACTCTCGTGTTGGTCGACGACGAGACCGGTGAGGTCCGCGAGTGGCCCCGGTGCAAGCGTCTCGTGTAGCTGATTGGCCGGCGTCTTCACGCCAGAGCGCGCCCCCACGAGTAACTGACCACCCTGCTCGACGAATTGAGTAAGGTGGTCCGCAAGTTCGGTATCGACGAGGTGAAGCCCCGGTGCGACGACGGCCTCGTAGTCGTCTAGTGGGGCGTCCGGGTGAACGACGTCAACCTGCACGCCACGGGCTCTGAGTACACGGTAGTAACATCGGAGATGCTCCCAATAGTCGAATTCGGGAGCGTGAGGTTGTACACCGATAGCCCACCAATTGTCGTAGTCATGGAGAAGCGCAACAGAAGCGTCAACGTGGTCAACATCAACTGTGGTGAGTTCTTCGGCTGCAGCCTTCGCCTCGTTGTAGCCGCGGTCCGGCGATCCATCTTGCTTCATGAGCCCAGCGTGGTACTGTTCTTGACCCTCTAGACATCGCCGCCAGCGGAAGTACAGAACGGCGTCGGCACCGTGGCCGACTGCATGGTGTGCCCAGAGTCGCATCGCACCGTCACCCGGTTGTGGGCAGGAGGGTGGCCAGTTGACGTCACCGGGTTGTTGCTCCATCACCCAGAACGGAGCATCATTCGTCGCCCGGCAGAGGTCGTGGTTCAGGCCAACTTGATCTGGGTCGCCCGCTCGGAGTTCATCCATCGATGGGTCGGCGGCCCGGCGGTCCTGAACGAAGCCTGTCGGATACGAGTCCCACGAAACCAAATCCAAATCGTTACTGACCTTGTGCATGTCGAGCGTCTCGAAATCCCCCATGAAGTTGTGCGTCACGAACCAGTCACCATGCTCGCGAATGAGATCGGCATGGATACGGTTGTATTCGATGACGCTATCGGTCGCAAAGCGGTAGTAATCCAAGAGGCGAGAGGGGTGGTGGTCTGCCGGTGTCGGCCGCGGGGGGTCGACAGCTTCGAAAGAGGCGTACTGTTGGCTCCAGAACGTCGTCCCCCACTGCTCGTTCAGGTCGCCGACGTCGTCGTACTTCGCTGCGAGCCACTCGGAAAAGGCGGCCGAACAGTCCTCGCAGTAACAGCGAACGGTCCCGTGACAGCCGAACTCGTTGTCGGTCTGCCAGCCGACGACGGCCGGATGGTCTGCGTAGTGGGCTGCCATCTCCGAAACGATGCGGCGCGTCTCCTCTCGGTATCGGGGCGAGTTGAAACAGTAGTGGCGACGCGAGCCGAAGTGCCGAGCGTCCCGTCGGGGTCGGCCTGCAGAATCTCCGGGTGTTCGTCGACGAGCCACTTCGGCGGCGTTGCCGTTGGTGTACAGAGGACGACGTTCAGGCCGTGATCAGCTAGTATATCGACCGCCTCGTCAAGCCACGAGAAATCGAGGCCCCCAAGTGTCGGCTCGATGACGCCCCACGAAAACTCAGCCAGACGGACGTATTCGATGCCCGCCTCGGCCATTTGCCGTGCGTCAGATTCCCACTGTTCGCGTGGCCAATGTTCTGGAAAGTAGCAAACACCAATTGACATTGTCTATGATAAGAGATATCGCACCACAATAAAAATCCTCGGTCGGCTAGACCTCGCTCGTTGCCGGCCCGAGGTGTGGAGATACGGCCTATCTAATCCCCGCTATTCTGTATTATTCAGCTTCTCTCATGCTTCACCCCTGAAGCACGATCTCGGCAAGTGTCGCTGTACGTGGGCACCCAACGGATCCATCACTACTGTCCGATAGAATTGAATACTAGTGGTTTGAGTGATTGCGCAGACCGCAACACTAGACCGGCCTACGGAGAGAGTTCGGTGGACTGAGCACGTCAGTCAACCGGGAATCTCTACACGCAAGACTGGTCGATAGTCGCAAGTATTGTTGAGAGAGGTAGTGCTGTGTGTAACAGCACAGTATGATTTGTTGCTTCCTCAGGGAAGCACTGCCGCCGGCCAAGCGTTGCAGTTCCGCTGGGAGTCCACTACAACACTCAGAGGATGCGAACGCTTGGTCAGCATCAACCATTTGTACGACTGGATTTCTTTCTTGAGTCCAAGTGGTGCCACCATCACAAGAAGTTATACTGGTCCACCCGGAGTCGTAGATGTACCTATGAGTGAAGTCTCGGTTCACCAGCGTATCATCGATCCTGGAATCATCGCGATCGTGCGTGGCATCGATTCAGCTGTCGCACCCGACATCGTTCGTGCTATCGCAGCCGGTGGCGTCAACGCGATCGAGATTACAGCCAATACACCGGGCGCGGTGGACATGATTCGAGAGGTCTCCAACAGCGTCGAGGATGTTGCCATCGGTGCGGGGACGGTTCTCGACCCGGAGACTGCACGGGCCGTCCAACTCGCCGGTGCTGAGTTCGTCGTCACCCCGACGGTGAACACGGACGTCATCGAGACCTGCAACCGGTACGACACGCCTATTGCGACGGGCGTGATGACGCCAACCGAGGCGCTCACCGCGACTGAGGCCGGCGCAGACTTCTGTAAACTATTCCCTGCGTCAGCTGTCGGCCCCAAACAAATAAGTGCGATAAACGGGCCACTCCCGCAAGTCCCGCTGATACCGACGGGTGGCGTCTCGACCGACAACGCGGCAGCGTTCTTCGAAGCCGGCGCGGTTGCCCTCGGCGTCGGCAGTTCCATCGTCGACGGTGAGGCCATCGCCGCGGGCGACTTTAGTACGCTGACCGACGCAGCCAGCGAGTTCGTCGCAATCGCCGAGGAGTACCGATGACACCCGACCTCGTCACCTTCGGCGAGACGATGCTTCGGCTGAGTCCACCTGCGGGCGAACGGTTGGAAACTGCGACGGAACTCGACTTCCGAACGGCGGGGGCAGAGAGCAACGTTGCCATTGCGGCGGCACGACTCGGCACCGACGCCTGCTGGCTCTCAAAGCTCCCGGACTCGGCGCTTGGCCGCCGCGTGACGAACGAAATCCAAACCCACGGTGTTGACCCCCGAGTTGCGTGGAGTACGTCGTCACGCCAAGGAACATACTATATCGAGCAGGGAGCAGCACCTCGACCGACAACGGTCATCTACGACCGGGCCGACGCAGCCGTCACCACCGCCGAGTCGGACGAACTCGATCGGGACGCGATTCGTAACGCCAACGTGTTCTACACGAGCGGTATCACTCCCGCACTCTCGGAGACGCTCGAAGCGACGACGGCCGAACTACTCGCTGACGCACAGTCGGCGGGAACGACGACCGCGTTCGACCTCAACTACCGGGGAAAGCTCTGGTCGCCGGCTGAAGCGAAGGCAACGTGTGAGTCATTCTTTTCTGACGTCGATATTCTTGTCGCGGCCGAGCGCGACATCCGCCACGTCCTCGACCGCGAAGGCGACGCTCGAGCACTCGCCGGAGGGCTAGTAGACGACTTCGATTTCGAGACAGTAATCGTCACTCGTGGTGATGAGGGTGCGCTTGCCCTCAACGACGGAACGGTGTACGACCAACCGGCGTTCGAGACGGAGACGGTGGACGCGATTGGCACCGGTGATGCGTTCGTCGGCGCATACCTCTCACGACACATTGCCGGCGACACCGTCGGCGACGCGCTCTGCTACGCCGCGGCGACTGCCGCACTCAAACGAACCATCGAAGGCGACCTCGCAGTCGTGACGCCGGCAGAAGTCGAACGGGTGGTAGAAAACAGAGGAGGCGGTATCGCGCGGTAGGTCAGTTGGGGCGCAGTGACCGCTAGTAACGCTCTTTGTATTCGAGGTAGGTGTGATCCTGCATGACTGCAGTCCGACCGCCGTCAACGAGTAGACTGGTCCCAGTCACAAACGACGCCTCATCGCTGGTCAGAAAGGCCACTGTCGCGGCAACGTCCTCGGGGACGCCGATTCGACCGACTGGGTGGATTGCCTCAACACGCTCACGGTCGTCTGCGCTCAACTCCGCTTGCGTGCGTTCGACCTCGACCCATCCCGGATTGACGGTGTTGACGGTGATTCCGAGAGGACCGAGTTCGAGCGCAAGTGCACGCGTCATCCCGTTGATACCCGCCTTGACAGCATTGTAGGGGAACAGCCCAGGCATCGTCAAGAAGGCATGGTTCGAGGACATGTTGACGATAGAACCCCCGGAAGGCATGTGTTCGGCCGCGTGTTTGGCGCACAGCCAGAACGAACGGAAATCAGTCTCGACGACGAACTCCCAGTCGTCCATCGTCGCCTCGGACGCAGTCGTCTCCGTCTGGACGCCGGCGTTGTTAACAAGCACGTCGAGACGTCCGTAGCGGTCCACAGTCTCTTCGACCAGCGCCTCGATGGCCGCGGGGTCTCGCATGTCGGCCTCAATGAACGTCACTTCGCCACCGACCTCTCGGATAGTATTGACTGTCTCTTGGCCATCGGTGGCCGAACGGCCGTTGACGACGACGGTTGCACCCTCGCGGGCGAGGCGCTTTGCGACGCCCGCACCGATACCTTTCGTCGACCCCGTTACGATGGCGACCCGCCCCTCGTGTCGTTGTGAGTCTACCATTCGGCAACACTCCCATCGTCGTGTCGCCAGACCGGATTGTGCCAATCGACGTCAATTTCGGCGCGCTCACGAACGTAGTCGATGTCGATGTCGACGCCGAGACCTGGACCGTCTGGGAGGTCAACGTAGCCATCATCGTAGTCGAAGACCGAGGGATCTTCGAGGTAGTCTAGTACGTCGTTGCTCTCGTTGTAGTGGATGTCGAGGCTCTGCTCTTGAATGAGCGCGTTTGGTGCGACGGCGTCTACTTGGAGACATGAGGCGAGCGCAAGCGGACCGAGTGGGCAGTGTGGTGCCATCGCCACATCGTACGCCTCAGCCATTGCTGCGATCTTCTTCACTTCGGTGATGCCGCCAGCGTGTGAGAGGTCTGGCTGGATGACATCGACCGACTGGTCTTCGAAGACATGTTTGTAGTCCCACCGTGAATACATTCGTTCGCCGGTTGCGATGGGTGTCGATGTCTGCGCCGCAATATCCGGGAGTGCGTCGTTGTGCTCAGGGAGAACTGGTTCCTCGATGAAGAATGGCTCGTGCGGTTCGAGCGCCTTCGCCAGTCGCTTGGCCATCGGCTTCGTGACTCGCCCGTGGAAGTCGACGCCAATGTCGACCTCGGGACCGACCGCCTCTCGGACGGTTCGGAGACGGTCGACAGCGTCCGCGACAGCGCTTGGGTTGTCCACTCGTCGAATCTCCGGCGTCGCGTTCATCTTGAGCGCCGTGAACCCAGCGTCAACCTTCTCTGCGGCAGCTTCGCCGACGGCAGCGGGGCGGTCGCCACCGACCCATTGGTAGACACGAACGCGGTCCCGAACCGGGCCACCAAGGAGCTCGTAAACTGGTGCATCGAACTGTTTGCCCTTGATGTCCCATAACGCCTGGTCGATACCGGCGATTGCGGACATCAAGATTGGACCACCGCGATAGAAGCCACCGCGGTACATCGTTTGCCAGTGGTCTTCGATTCGACTCGGATCTTCGCCGAGGAGGTACGTTTCCATGAGCTCCTCAACGGCGGCCCGAACGGAGTGTGACCGGCCTTCGACGACTGGTTCTCCCCAGCCGACGATGCCATCGCTCGTCTCAATACGGAGGAATAACCACCGTGGCGGTACCTCGAACAGCTCGTAGTTAGTGATTCGTGTCATGGTGTGTATCTTAGAATATCAGTATGTCTGTGCCTCGTTCCTCGAAAGGGGTGGTGAAAACAGGATTACATCCCTTTCATCCCACCGCTGGCAAGCCCCTCGACGATGTAGCTCTGGACGAAGGCGAACAGGACGACTACAGGGACGATAGTAATCGTCGCTGCCGTCAACAGTAGTTCCCACGCGACCGTGTTCTGCGACTGGAACAGTTGGAGACCGAACGGAAGCGTTCGCGTCGCGGCTGTCTGCGACAGGATCGAGACGAGTAGGTAGTCGTTCCACGAGAGAATAAACGTGTAGAACCCCGCAACAGCGATGCCGGGCAACGACAGCGGGACGATGATACGCCAGAGAATGTCCAAGCGCGAACAGCCGTCCATCTTCGCTGCCTCGTCGAGCGATGTCGGGATATCATCGAAGTACCCTTTCAACAGCCACGTGCCTAGCGGAATCCCACCGACAGAATGCGCGATAACGATGCCGAGATACGAGTCGATGAGATTCAGCGAGAACATCAACAGGAAAAACGGGATGAGGATGAGCACGAGCGGGAGCATCTGCGTCGCGAGGAACGACAGCAGAATCGACTGCCGGCCGGGGAACTCAAATCTACTCAGTGAGTATGCCGCTAGCGTCCCGACAACGAGCGTGAGGGTAGTCGTCGAAACCGCGATGACGACTGAGTTGACGAAGTACCCCTGGAACGCCCCCGTCTGCAGAACAGTGAGGTAGTTCTCGACGGTGAGGTCACCGAGCGACGGGATGAGTTGTGGCGAGTAGAGGAACTCCTGGGATGTGAACGTCACGAGCAGCATGTACCCCACCGGAAGCAGGAGGAAGGCGAAGTACAGGCTGAGGACAGCGTACACTCCGACGAGACGACGCGGCGACATGTCGTCGGATAGCCACGCGTCGAAGCGCTGAATCAGCGAACGGTCCGAAGACGAGTGTGTGGATGAGTCAGTTGCCATTGGTCTGTTCGGTTAGTCGCGAGCCTCCAGTCTCACGTACACGACGGTGAAGGCCATCATGATGATGAGCATCACGAGTGCCATGCTCGCCCCGTATCCGAGGGCGTACTGTTCGAACGCCTGCTTGTAGATGTACGTCGACATCACCTCTGTGTTCCCGAGCGGCCCGCCGCCGGTCGAGAGATAGACGATGTCGAAGTTGTTGAACGTGAAGATGACGTGCAGCACGATCATAATCATCGACACGTACGATATCTGTGGGAGGGTGATGTATCGGAAGGCCTGCAACGGTCCTGCACCGTCAAGTCGGGCAGCCTCGTACTGGGTCTCCGGAATCGACTTCATCGCGGCCATGAGTGCAATGGCGTAGAACGGAACGTTACGCCACACGTGCATCACGACGATAAGCGGGAATGCGACACCGGGACGGCCGAACCAGTACGTCGTCTCCAACCCCAACTTCGCGAGGACGATGTTGGCCGGGCCGAAATCGGGTTGGACGAGAAATCGGAAGATGATAACCATCACGATGCCGGGAAGCACCCAGGTAATCATCGATGCGCTACGGAAGAAGCCAGCTCCAGGCACTTTCTCTTTGAGTGCCAGCGCTAATCCCAACCCGAGGAGGTACTGTAGCGAGACGGCGACGGCCGTCAGCAGAACCGTGTGCCAGAGCGCCGACTTGAACGTCGCGTCCGACAGCATCTGACCGAAGTTGCTGAGTCCGACGAACGTCATCTGCTCGGGGTTCAAAAGTGACACTTCGAAGAACGCCAGTTGGATTCCTCGAAGCGTCGGGTAGACGATGATGGCGCCGAGCATAATCACAGCCGGGAGTACCATCGCATAGCCCAACCAGGTGTCCGAGACGAACCGCTTGAACTCCGCTACGTACGGCGAGAGTGGACTAGACGAGATGTCTTGTGTGGCCATGGTGTTCTACAGTTCGCTTTCGAGTGCGGTCAGTTCCTCGTGGAGTTTCGTACCGGCCTTGTACGGGTCAGTCTTGCCGTAGGAAACCTCCTGCATAAGGCGGTAGAACGGCTCTCGGACGGGCCCCATCCAACTTTCGCGAGTGCGCGACCAGTCTTGAACACGTCGACGAACGGTTCCCAGTTCTCGTTGTCGATGGTTGATTCCACCTCGTCGTGGACGGGTGTCATCGCGTTTCCGGGAGAGTCCTCACCCATCGCGTTCATCGTGTCTGGACTGGCGAACGTGGCGATTGCATCCCACGCGGCGTCCTTCTGGTCGCTGTGTGAGTTCATCATTATCGGTTTGACTTCGAGGAACGTCCCCTTCGAACCACCGTCACCGTAGGGGAGGTGGCCGACGCCGGTGTTCTCGTTGAGGAGCGTGGCCGTCGCATCGGTATCGTTGATGTTGGTCCCAGTCGTCCAGCCACGGAGCCACGTCCCACACTCGATAAAGGCGAACTGCCCGTTGAGGTACCCGGGGTCGTTGACCTGCCACCCGGTCCCAAGTTGGTCCGGGTTACCGAGTGGTTCGTCGGCCGCCCACACTTGGTAGTACCAGTTGTCGAAAATTTGGCCGAGCGTGTCGGCGTCGATATTCAACGCCCACGCGTCCCCCTCGGGAACGTAGAGCTGGTCCGTATGTTGATAGACGTGCGACATCCACTCTTGGAACGCTCGGACGCTGCCGTCTTTCGTACAGTTGTGGTAGGCCTGGATGCCGTCGACTTCCTTGTTGATGAGCCGACCGATTTCCTGAAACTCCTGAGCGGTCTCCGGCGGCTCCTGGCCCAACTCTTCGAGAACGTCCATCCGGTAGATGAGTGCACGGCCGTTGCCCGTGTACGGAAGCCCGTAGAGCTTCCCTTGGTACCGCATCGCGTCGAGCGCAGAGTCGACGAAGCCGTCGAAGTAATCGAGTTCTTCGACACGATCGTCAAGTGGTTCGAGATGTCCCGCCTTGATATACTCCGTCAGGTGAGCAAGGACACCCTCGATGACATCGGGATCGCCGGTCCGAGCACCCGTGAGAAACTTTTGTCGGAGATCCTCGTATGAGAACCGCCCGATAGTCAACGGTGCGTCGCCCCGAGCGTTGTAGTTCTCTTTGAACGTGTCCTTCCAGATGGGAGGTGAGTCGTCGTTGGGGAAGGTGTACTCCCAGAAGAGCACCTCATCCCCGCTTGCATCACCGCTACTGTTACTCTGGTCGGTAGCGGTGTCCCCATCGCCTCCGCCGAGTTGCCTGTCGCCTCCACTATTACCGCCACCCGTACACCCCGCGAGTGCGACGCCTGCGCCAACACCGAGGCCCTTCACGAGTGAACGCCTGCTCAAACTAGATGAGTTACTCTCTGTCATGGGATGAACCCTACAGCACACATTAGACCACCATTATTTATAATTTACTAATGGGCACATATTCCACAGACATCGGCAACGGCGGTGTTAACTACACTATCGGGAAGAGAAAGTTCGATCCAAGCGACGACGCTTCGCTAGCAGAGTGATCTACTAGTGACTGTCCCGCAGCATCACTCGGCTCCGACCTCAACGCTGCCGACGTTGTCGAGACCAACGAGTGCGTCGATATCACTAGACTCGGGTGGCTCGCGGTTCCGAAGTGTCTCGCCCGTCTTCCCGTCGAAGAGATGAATCCGGTCCTGCGGGAACTGAACGGTTAGCTGCCTCCCCGGTTCGATGACGATGTCTCCTTCGAGCGTTGCAGTATACTGCTTGCCACCGATTTGAAGGTAGACGTAGGTGACATCGCCCAGTGGTTCAGTTACCTCCACTTCCGGCGACAACGCGTTGTGTGTGCCTGCTGGAACCGCTTTGATATCTTCAGGACGGATACCTAGGGTGAACTGTTGTCCCGAGCTTTCGATATCTGCGTAGACGTCATCGTCCAATTCGTAGCTAAAGGCGTCGTGAACGAGCGTTGGCGTCTCGCCGCTCGTGTCGAGTTCGACATCGAAGAAATTCATCGACGGTGAGCCAATGAAGCCGGCGACGAACTGATTCTCCGGCTGGTGGTAGCATTCCAGCGGAGTCCCAATCTGCTGCAGTTCACCGTCGTTGAGCACGGCGATTCGGTCAGACATGGTCATTGCTTCAGTCTGGTCGTGCGTGACGTAGATAGTCGTCACGTCGAACTTCTGCTGAATTTTCTGGAGTTCCGTCCGCATCGTCGTCCGGAGTTTCGCGTCGAGGTTCGATAGCGGCTCGTCCATCAGAAACACTTCGGGTTCACGGACGATAGCACGACCAAGCGCAACGCGCTGTTGCTGCCCCCCGGAAAGGTCACCCGGCTTCTTACCGAGCAGATCATCGATACCCATCATCTCGGCCGCCTCGTGAACCCGTTTTCGAATCTCGTCCTTCGGGAGGTCAGTCGTCATCTTTAGCCCGAAAGACATGTTTTCTTCTGCAGTCATGTGCGGGTACAACGCGTAGTTCTGGAACACCATCGCCATATTCCGCGCCTTAGGCTTGTTGTCAGTAACTGCCTCGCCGTCAAGTACTAACTCACCAGATGTTGGTGTCTCGAGACCTGCGATACATCGTAGTGTCGTGGATTTCCCACAACCAGAGGGACCGACGAGAACGATGAACTCGCCGTCTTCGATCTCCACGTCGAAGTCGTCGACAGCAACGATATCTCCGCTATTGTCGTGGAACACCTTCTTGAGGTGCTGAACGTCTAGCTTACCCATACCACGTCCAAGATTGTTATTCGTGTTAAATCTTGCTCTCGTAGGAATTTCTCCGGTAAGCCCTCTCGGCAAGACAGAGGGCAAGTTCGGAGCAGTCGGCTGACTTCAGAGATTGACCCCTAAGCTGTAGCAGGCGGACTCAACGGCAGAACTCGCCCCACAATATTCTATGTTACATGAAACAGCCGCGGTTGGCAACAGTCAACTCATGGGGATGTGCCACCTGTGCCCATCTCTGGCCGATATCGATGGAATTGAGGATTTCATATATCATGAAACTAAATCAAAGACCGTTTCGAAGACAAGCCAATTGGAGGTATCGAGGCGAAAGAACACCCAACAGAAGGGGGTCAGTAGTCCTGATATCCGGGGTTGGAGACCGGATCGATAGTCGGGTCTTCACCTTCGACATCACGGATATACTCAAGCAATCGGTCTCTGAGCCGTTCGAAGACGGCTCTGTACTCAGGCCGACCGACGAGGTTGACCTGTTCGGCGGGGTCACGCGCGAGGTTGTATAGGTATCTCTCGACGTAGTGGTCGCTCGACTTCTCTGCTTTGCCCCCGCGCCATCCGGTCAACGTCGGTGCGGAAACTCCCAGTTTCCAGCGATCCGTTCGGATTGCTCGGCCGATTTCCGAGCCACTGAGCTGGATGAACGCCTCACCCATTCTGGGGTGGTCGTCGTCGAGTAAGCTGTGGCCGTGCATCGACTCGGGAACGTCATTGCCAGCGGCGTCGAGAATCGTCGGTGCCCAGTCAACAAGGCTGACGGTCCGCTCGACGACGCGTCCAGCGTCGATTCCTGGTCCTTGAAGGACAGCCGGGACATGGACTGATGCATCGTGGCAGGTGCGCTTATACTCACCGGGCCGACTACGGAAATGGCACCCATGGTCGGATGTGAATGCAACTATCGTCTCGTCACGAACACCTGTGCGTGCAAGCGTATCAGTAAGTCGGCCAATACACGCGTCTATACGTTCGACTGCGCCGTAATAGTCCGGCAGTTCGTTGAACCAGTTTCCTGGCCGGTCACGGAGATCCGGCGGAACGTACGGGTTGTTTCTATAGCGTTCTGCGTATCCCTCAGGGGCGACGAACGTCTGCTGGTCGTTCTGGTCGTGTGGCTCCAAGAAGCCGACCATCAAGAAGAACGGTTCCGAAAGCGTCTCGATTGCGTCGATAGCGAAGTCAGCGAAGGCGTCCGCACGGTACTTATCGAACGTCACGGGCTCGCCGTTCTCGTCGAACAGCATCCCTTCCGTAGGCTGAGTCATGAACTCGGGAACATCAGCACCGATCCAGAAGTCTTCGTAGCCACCACGGTGGGACGTTGGCACCGGTTCGTCAAATGTCCCCGCCAGATGCCATGACCCGACGAAACCCGTCTCGTACCCGTTCTCAGCGAAGTAGTGTGCGAGCGTTCGTTCCCCGTCAGCAAGTGGAAGTGAGTGACGCCAAACGCCCGTCTCAGTTGCATATCGACCAGTATGAATAACCGATTGCGACGAACCACAGACCGGCTGTGGAGTAACTGCATTGTCGAATCGAAGACCCTCGGCGGCGAGTTGATCGATGTTCGGTGTGAGATCCATCGGAGAACCGTGCGCACCAACTGTGTCCCACCGGTGTTGATCGGTCACGATCATGAGGACGTTCGGTCGATCAATCGAATCATCAGCCATACGTCTGCTTTCGTTAGTTGGTATTATATATGTGTGGGCATGGCCAGAATTGTGTTCGGATAGAGATTACAAGCATATGAATGTAATTTTGTCAGACTATCTGAACCGTAGTTTACTCTCGATAGAACTCACCGTACTCCCGAGTAAGTTCTTGAACTCGGACATGTCTGTCGTATCCGCATTAGGGTCGACCGGCTTTTTGATACCCACCGCACAAATAGCTTCGTCGTCATCGTCCGTAACCGGAGCGGCGACCGCATGCCACTCTTCGAACTGCTCACGACGCGAATGGGCGGCCCGTCTGTCCCGCACAGACTGCAGCTCTGACTGGAGTTCCTCTGGGTCCGAAATTGTGAACGGCGTCAGCGACGGAAGCGTCCGGTTTTCCAACCACGACTCGACAGTTTCTGTCGGTTGGTAGGCGAGAATGACTTTTCCCCCAGCGGTAGCGTGGAGGTGTGCTCGCTCACCCTCTTGATGTGGTGGAGTCGTCGCACCCGAGGGGACAATCTGGGTGAGGTAGACACCAAACCCATGTTCTGGAACCATGAGCGTCGTCACACCTCCAGTCGTCTCGGCTAAGCTTTCGAGTGAATCGTAGGTCTGGTTATAGAGATTTCGCTGGGTGCGGGCAGCAATACCTAGTTCAAGAAATCCCAGGCCGAGACGGTACTCAGATCCATCTTTGTCGACATACTGGATCGACTGAAGCGTGTTGAGATGTTTGTAAACGGTCCCCGAGGCGAGCCCTAACTCTTCGACGAGTTGCTGGACTGTAGCACCGTCGCGGCGTTTTAGAGCCTCAATGATACGGAAACTCGTAACGGTCGTCGTCGCTAGATATCCATCGTCTTGGGCCACGTCAAAGCGGTTGGTTGTCATAGTTCAATTCACGGTATCATCACACATAGATGTTTTCATGATACGTGAAATGGCGTCACGAAAGATGTTACGGGCATTTCACCGCCATCAATCCACAAAGCCCGAAGAGAGCACCATTCTACACCATTTATACTTATTAACTATTTCACGATTCATGAAATTGATGTTCCCACAACCTGTTGTGTCGAGGTAGGGGTCGCACGCTAAGACCCATCGGGACACACTCAGACAGTACGTGTGCTACTTTACACCACACGCGTCCCTAAGCCTCGATAAGTTGTAGTAGAACTGAGGGCGGCACGGCGAAATACTTATGACAAACCCAGAGACACGTAGTAGCAATGCCAAAGATTGCCCTAATCGGAGCTGGGAGTATGGTATTTGCAAAGAAACTCATCGGCGACATCCTCTCGTTCGACGAGTTGTCTGACAGCCATATCGCGTTGATGGACATCGACAAACATCGACTCACACAGACGCAACGTGTCGCTGAGGCGATGGTTGAAAACGAAGGACTCGAAACGACTGTCTCGGCGACGCTTGACAGACGCGAAGCCCTTGAAGACGCGGACTACGTCCTCAACATGATCAACGTTGGTGGGACTGAGCCCTTCGAAAACGAGATCCGGATCCCGGAAAAATACGGAGTGAAGCAAGCAATCGGTGACACGACTGGACCGGGTGGAATCTTCCGTGGCCTTCGGACGATTCCGACACTCCTCGACCTCGCGGACGACATGGAAGAGCTGTGTCCCGATGCTCTTCTACTCAACTATACGAACCCAATGGCCATCCTCTGTAAGGCTGTCTTTGACGCGACTAACATCGAGGTCGTTGGTCTCTGTCACTCCGTCCCGCACACCGCCGAGGCAATAGCAGAGTACACAGAAACGCCACAGGACGAACTCGAGTACTGGGTCGCCGGCATCAACCACATGGCTTGGTTCCTCACCTGCGAACACGACGGAGAGAGTCTTTATCCGGCACTCAAAGAGGCCTACGACGACGAAGAGACGTACCGCAAGGACACGGTCCGTTTCGAGATGATGAAGCACTTCGGCGCGTTCCCCACGGAATCGAGCCATCATATGAGTGAGTACCTCCCGTACATCCGAACAGACGATGCACTTATCGAGGAGATGGCCGGGACGAACTTCGCCGAACGGATGCCAACCGCGACGTACCTAGAGGGATGGCTTGCGCGGTCCGAAGAGCGCGACGATCCCGAACTGGACGTCGACCTCAACGAGGTTAGTGTCGAACGTTCCGAGGAATACGCGTCCCGGCTCATCCATTCGTTGGAAACGGGAACTCAACGCCGGTTCAACCTCAACGTGTCCAACGAATCGAACGCCATCGAAAACCTCCCTGCAGACGCTTGTGTGGAAGTTCCGGTCTTCGTCGACGGTACCGGCCTTCACCCAGCTTCGGTTGGAGAGTTGCCGACACAACTTGCCGCTCTGGACCGCCAGCACTCTGCAATCTACGAACTGGCGGTGGAAGGTGCCTTAGAGGGTAACCGCGAGAAAGTCCACCAAGCAGTAAAGCTCGATCCTCTGTCAAGCGCCGCTTGTTCACTAGACGAACTACACGAGATGACCGAAGAACTCATCGAGGCAAACGCAGATTACATCCCGGACCTGGAGTGGCCGAGTAAGCAAAACCCGGAGAGAGCAGTCCCCGCAGATGACTAATCGAAACACAGCGTAACAGCGTGAGTCAGAGGCAGTACACCACTGGGTACAGTATTCCGATCGGTGGTGCGTGTCATCTCCACGCATCGGTTCTGGCTCGGAACGCAGTCCGTTGAAGTGGACCCCGGTCGACAATGTGAATCTCAGTTCGTCGGTCGGTCTGCCTGACTGGCTTCGACAGGTCAACCGCTGCAGGGTGGCCTGCCGAGGCCGATGGAACAACGGATGTGGTGACCCTTTTTGTGAAGGAGGCTACGCGTTCGAATATGTTCTACCCTCTCATGAGTCGTGGGAGGATGGTTGGATATCCCCACAGATAAAACTGTATTATATATACAAGATTATGGACATCATGATCTATTCGAGACAGTATCCAATAGAACTATCTAGGAATCTCAACTAATAGAATAGCCATAGTTAGAAATTATATTGGCTATTGACATTCATGCAGCAACTTGAATGTCTAAATCGCCACTATATTTACATAAAACTCAATTACTGAATTGGGTAAAACTCCAAGGGTTTGTTGCCAAATCTTCAACGTAATTGTATAAGTTATGAAATACACGACACAGTTCACTCTACGGAAGTTCAACTCACATTAGAATCTTACACATAGTCAGGACAACGACACCAAGACTCGAATCGCCGACAATGGAATGGGAATCCTAGACGACGAAAAAGGTCTTGCGTCAGGTATAGATCGAAAACGTACAGTTCCGGTATGTGCCCTCAACGTAACCTCGTCGATACCTTGATTACCACTTGTTACTGCTTGGTCATGAGTTAACCAACATCGATAGGCCACATTACTACTGTTGGTTAATACGGCTACAGAAAACAATCAGCGAGCAAAAATTCCAACAAGTCACGATTTTCCAATCACCCTATCAATTGATCTAAAATATTCAAATCAAGTCAGTCACCAAATAATTCGTCAGACACACCACTATTGCCAGTAAAAGCGGCAGACACAGAGAGGATCAAATATACTGGCAATAGTGGTTTAATCAATATCTCACAGATATCAGATACAATAGTAAACTCGACATCGACAGGTGAAACTGGCAACAGTGGACAGGTTATTGGCAATACTGGCAGCGGGGGTCACCCCGCAAGAAAAGGGGGCTAGTCTAACGTCCCGTTCTTTTTCGCAAGTTCACGGATGCCTTCTAAATTCCCAAACTCGCTTTCCAGCGCATCCAACGCCGAAGACAACGACACGTCCAAATCATACTCGTTGTAGTTCCCTCGGCCGCCACTCGAGTCAACCAACTGCAACACACCATGGAGGTTCAGATCCGACAGGTGGTCGTGTACGCGCCGACGCTTCAGCGGTTCTTGCCCATTCTTCCTCGCAACCTTCTGGTACCGACGATAGATTGCCTTTGTCCGTTCGGGCGTTTCTCCTCGAGCAACCAGTTGGCACACTGTCAACAACACATGCTGCCCATGTTGTGTCAACGAATGCATCCCTTCAACGACCTGCTGGCGCTGAATCTGGAACTCCCCCTCGCGGACATGTTCCTCTGTTACAAACGCGTCCCCACCGGCCCGCGCTTCAGACTCCGCAATATCGACTGCCTTCCGTAACAGTCGGAGTGCCTGCCGGGCCGATCCAGAGTCTCGCGCTGAAAACGCGGCACACAACGGAATCACATCATCTTCCAACACATCATCATACAACGCAATCTCTGCTCGCTCGCGGAGGATGTTTTGGAGTTCGCCAGCATCGTATGGCGGGAACAAAATCTCCTCTTCGCAAAGTGTGTCTTTAACTTTTGGAGACAGATTATCGCGGAATTTGAAGTCGTTACTGATGCCGATGACGCCCAACTTCACATCTAGGTCCAATTGTGAACGTGCCCGCGGGAGCTCGTACAGAATATCATCGTCCGATCCGATGTTATCAATCTCGTCGAGGACAACCAACACGGTCCCCCCAATATCTTCTAAGTCAGCGTAGAGCTCACGAAACACGCGCTTTTGTTGATAGCCAGTCTCACTGATCGGCATCCGTGAAGACGACACATTTGTTAGTGGGTGATTTGGCTCTCGAATCTCGTTCACGAGGTTCACCGCAACCTGGTACGACGTGTTGCAGCCAGTACAGTTCAATTCGATAATATTCACGTCGACGTCGTCGTACTGGTCAGCTGATTCCTGAAGTTCTTTGAGCAGATCGTGTGTGGCCGCAGTCTTCCCGACACCCGTGACCCCATACAGAAACACGTTGTTCGGCTGCCATCCTTGAATTACCGGCCGGAGGGCTGCCGCGTATTCGTCGAGTTCAGCGTCTCGTTCCTCAAGAGTCTCAGGCTGGTAATCGTCTCGCAACACGTCGTTGTCTCGAATGATGAATGACTCCCGAGTGAACCGGCCCATGGATTGGACGATGTTGCTATGTGTGATAAAACCATGGGCGCCAGTATGACCAATAACCACACCCCCGTTGCCAGTACCGCCAATATCACGGTGGCTTATAAAAGACACTCTCTCCACCATTGCCAGTATTCTCTCGTAGGTGAGGACCGAAGTCCAAAATGAGGTAATTAACAGAGCTACCGAACTATATCTACAGTTGTACTTTACTAATTCTTTCCTAGTACGGGTTTGGTTCTACTACTATTAATATAAATTTATCGCTTAACTAGTACTAGTACGAGTAGTCTTCTACTCGTTCGAGTGGTTTTACTGGCAAGAGTGGTGTGTGTGTATTACTTAAAACGGGCGAACACTGGCAGTACTGGCAACGGGGGTCTCCCGAGAACCAACCTTTAACGAATCTGCCCTTAATCTCGGGAGTTCCCATGCTTACGCCATCTTTACTGGCAATAGTGGACTGGTTATTGGCAGTACTGGCAACACCGGTGTCTCAACCAACTATCATGACGGCTGGTATGTACAATACGAGAGCGGTACTATCTGCTCAGACCAGTACTAAAACGCGAGCAGATTACAGCCATGGAAGTTGCTCTTGTCACTCATTGGGGTTGACTGGACCTTTATACTTGGACTTGATTTTGTCGCCCTCTCGCCACTACCAGTAGTAGTGTGATTGTCTTTGATCTCTTTTGGTCGTAATCGTCGCCTTCGTGGGGACATCATCTGGAAGGTCCTCGGGCCGTTCTTCGAACTCACCTTCCGGTTGATTTTCTTCGATACGAGTCTCACGCTCCTTGTGTTCGACCAACTCTTCGGCATACCGGGCAACCTTTCGAAGACGATTCGGTGGGGAGATTCGTCGGCGGCGTCGGTGGTTCGTCGGACATCGGCTGCTGCCTCGTATTAACCAACAACCGACGCTGATAAAAAATGTTGGTTAAAGTTAGAGAAGTTTGACTCAGATTCCTAAACCGGAAGAGAAACTTGTGGAACACACACCCCTCGTCCAGAGTGAAAACGATTGAAATAGTGGAGTGCAGTCCACAAGAAACAGGGGTTCACGAGAAGGGAAGACGGACAAGACTGCAGAGAGAGTTGCTAAGACTGAGACCGACGGCAGAATAAGAAGAAAGCAAATGAGTAGTTCTTCACGAGATCCAGACGAATAGTAATTCGTCTTTTTTCACGGTGTAGAATACCTAGTGGACTATTCGAATCAATAAGATATAAATCTCCTAGGTAATACTAAGCTATCTAACCAATTTGAGTACTGGTTGATTCCACGGGGACTCTATTCGAGTGTTTCTGCCTCTCCTCCCGTGATTCGTGTCGTTTACAGGCGACTCAGTCATGCAATTCTCATATAGTTCCCCGACTCTTCTTATTCTGTTTCACTCTGGACGAGGGGTGGGTGGGTCTCTTCCCGTCGTAACTTTCATGTGACAATTCCCTCGATACCTTCAATCCTTGACATCCTCAAGATTGGTGCAGAATACAGGTCAACAGCTGTGTTTTGCATTTATCACTACAACTGAAAACAGGGACTATTGTCTCGAACCAATGTTTGACTAAGTAGCGAACCCTAAGACTGTTTTCACTCTGGACGAGGGGTGTCTGCCGTGCGTCAGACGTCTTTTGTGTCCGATCGATGTTTGATTGTCTTGACTCTGTTTAGGTTACACTCTTGATTAGGGGTGTACTCTTCGAGACTCTTAGAAGAATAGAAGCAATTCACTCGGGACGAGGGGTGGTCAGATATTGGCTCGTGTCCATTTTACACTCTTGGTGAGGGGTGTCTCTTCGTCCAAACCACCTACACTGGAGGGACGTCTTTCACTCTGGATTACCTCGTCTCTTTTCCCGACTGACATTGGACACACTATACAGTAAATCCCAGTCGTGGGACGATTTACACTCTTGCCGAGGTGGGCGAATTATTAAGTAGCCGGGTTGTGCGGTATCTTGTATCGATGGCTGACGACCCGTCGCAACTCTCTGACTTCAACGACCGGTACGAAGACCCGGCTGAGGATCCGCTATTCAATATCGATGGAGACGATCCCGACCGGGTCGACATTTTCACTCGCAAGGAACTCCTGAAGGTTGGTCACGTCCCGGAAAGTGCCCGAATTGTCGGCCGGGATACGGAAATCAAGGACATCGCTGCTGAACTCAGGCCGATCGTTCAAAATGACCCGCCTAACAACGTCATGATCTACGGCAAGACAGGGACGGGCAAGTCGCTGGTTGCTCGCCATGTCACAGAACGTGCCCGTCGAGCCGCAGAGTCAAATGGGGTTTCGGTCGGGACTGTCTACGTCGACTGTGCACAGCACAATACTCAGACCCGTGTTGCCCGAACAGTGACACGGGAGCTCAACAAGACCGACAAAACTGACTTCGACGTCCCACGAGCAGGGATTGGCAGTGGGGAATATTACGACTACCTCTGGGAGATACTGAATCTCGCCTACGATGCAGTTGTCATCATTCTCGATGAGGTTGACCGCCTGAACGACGATGATATTCTGATGCAGCTCTCACGAGCCCGTGAATCTGGGAAAGCCGATTGTCACCTGGGCGTTATCGCGGTGAGTAACAAAATCGAGTATCGGGACCAGTTGAACGAGCGCGTCAAGTCAAGCCTTCGTGAAGAAGAGTTCGTCTTCCAGCCCTACGACGCGAATCAACTCCGTGGGATAATGAAGCACCGCCGCGACGCGTTCCATGACGACGTTCTCTCTGACGACGTCATCCCCCTAACTGCGGCGCTTGCAGCACAGGAACATGGCGACGCCAGAAAGGCAATCGAGATTCTCCGACACGCGGGCGAACTCGCTGAGCGAGAGAACGCTGACCAGGTCGTCGCAGAGCACGTTCGCGATGCTCAAGAATGGGCAGAGGTCGACCGATTCGAGGAGTTACTTCGTGGGTCGACGACTCAGGTCAAGTTCATTCTCTACTCACTTGCACTGCTGACCGAGGAGAGCTCGAACGAAGACGAATTCTCGACAAGCCGTATTTACAAGCGCTACCAGAACACTGCTGAGACGGTCGATGCGAAGGTTCTGAGCGAACACCGCGTCTATGAACTGCTGAAGGAGCAGGCGTTCCTCGGCGTGGTGGAATCGACCCGAACTGGCGGTGGACGGGGAGAAGGGAGCTACCTTGAGCATCGACTGGTTCAGGATACTGGTATTGTGCTGAAATCTGTGCTCCGTGATAGCCGACTGGAAGATCTCGCGTAATCTCCGTTTTCCCCGACTACACACCCCTGGTCACGAGTGTAAGTTCTGACTTGTTCAGTCTGGTAACCCACACCCCGTGTGCAAAGTGTAAATATGCGCCATTCATGCGCGAGAGCGCTTAAGGAACAGTTGAGGTCTTTGATTATTCATCTTGTACACGGGGTGTGTCCCCTCTCAACTTGTCATTCGGTTCATCTCTCACACGGGGTCCACGGGTAATCAGAAAATTCACTTCGTACACGGGGTGTGGTGTCTTTCGAGCCCATGGAAATCCTTCCTACTCATCGGGGTTGACTGGGCCTTTATATTTGGATTTGATTTTGTCACCTTCTCGCCACTGCCAGTAGTAGTAGCGATTATCGTTGATCTCCTTGATCGTAATCGTCGCCTTCGTGGGGACATCGTCTGGAAGATCGTCCGACCGTTCTTCGAGTTTCCCTTCCGGTGGCTCTTCCTCGAGACGAGCCTCGCGCTCCTTGTGTTCGGCCAACTCTTCGGCATAGCGGGCAACGTCTCGAAGACGGTTCGGTGATGATTCATTGAGAGCATTGATGATCTCTGTAGGGAGGTTCATCGGCGGCGTCGGTGGTTCGTCGGACATCGGTTGCTGCCTCGTATTAACCAACACGAAGCGCTCACCGAAGATACTGTTGGTTAAGTTTATAATCAGACTTCCAGACCACTCCTTCGATCGACTTCTCTCCGCCGGGTAGAGGCGTTTTAGCCATGCAAGCGTTTATACGCTGGAAGGGTCAAGACTAGGTTGACCAATGAGTCTTGATGAGGCGGTTGACGAAGCGCTCGCGACGTACAATATGTCGCGCAGTGAAGAGGCCGAGGAAACGGGCCGAACAGTCGCCACGCTCCAAGACTAACAGAGCCGCTTAGTCGAGGTTCCGAATCTTTTCAGCGAATTCTGCTTTCGATAGCCCTGGCGTTTCCTTCAGCTCTGGATAGCCTGCGCGTTCGACAGCCTCCTCGACGAACTCGATCCAGAGCTCTTCATGCTGCTCCGCGTAGACGACCTTCGCCTCACTCGGGTACATATCCAGCTCGTATGCGGTCAAGTCGATTTCGACCGCGTGTTTCCGCTCAAGCGTTCTCGCGCCGAAGCGGTACAGGTGCTTGAAGAGGACGTTCTTCCGCCGAACGGTCAACAGCCGCTTCGATTCGTTGATGTAATCGTTCACCCACTCCCGCCAGTCATACGATTCTGGGTCGATTTCTATGGACGTTTCCGGCATCGAGAAGTCCGGATTCAGGCGCCGGAGGTAGAACTGGATTAGTGCGACAGCCATCCGATGGTTGGCGTTCGGAAGTGTGTGTTTCAGAATCAAGTTCGAGGCAAGCCGACCTGCAACGGCTGTTGCTGAGCCCTCCCAGGACGTCCGATCAAGCACGCCCGGCAGCGCGTCGACATCGATTTGCTTGTATGCTTCGACAGGAACGCCTTCTTCTTTCTCGTTCTGAGCGATGAGGGCGCGGTAGATCTCGAGCAGCCGAACGACGATGGTGCTGTTGTCCTCGCTCATCTTCGCGAGTGACGCTTTGAGATCGAAGTCGATCTCACGAACAGGGCCACCATCGACACGGGACGTGTAGACGACGTAGAACGCTTCGTCAATCTCGCACTTCTGAACCTTCACAGCGACGTCGTCGTCGTAGTTGACGATATGCGAGACGACTTCAGTAGGGTCTGGATGCACGAAGTCAAGAGAGAACTGCTTGTCACCGGGATGGTGGTAGTAGACGTGGCCCATCTGGTATACTGTACTCTTTCATCAGTACATATAGTGACTACGAGAATTCTACACCGGTCTTGGATATAGATGATCATTTAGTACCTAGTTTGGCATGTCATCACACTTCATATCGGCCAGTAAATATATAATATTCCATCAATCTGATTGACATGTACGCACCGCAAGACAATCGGTGTGGAACGATACCGAACACATGATCTCCCGCTCAGTCACCGTCGAAGACATCGATGAGTTGTTCCTCAGGTGGAACGACCATCTCAACGCATCGGCCCTCTATCGGCAAGCCCTCCGCGACGAGATGCAACTTCGCGACGTTGAGCCGCACAAACTCCGCGCACAACTCAGCGAAGCGCGTGAATTGGGCTACTCGCTCGATGAGATTGCAACCATGACGAGTCGCTACGCCGACCTCCAAGCGCTCGTGTACGACCACACCGAGTGACCCCATGTCTGACTCACACTCCCCTACTGACGCTCGATCCGCCGGTCAGCAACGGCCCTCCCGATCCATCCTCCGACACGTCGCGATCGGAAGCGTCCTGTTCACGATCGCTGCCGTCCAGCCAGTTGCCGCACAAGACAGCGTAGTCTGCAGCGCTGAGAAGCTGCCAGGGATGATCGAGGGATTCTTCCAGATTACGACGACGATTGGCTTCATTGGGTTGGCAGTCATCTGGCAGGCCGACTCCCTCGCTGAGATCTTCACCGCCAGCCCCGAACAGAAAAAGCGACTCAAAGTCCACAAGCGTGCGGCACTCAAATCCGCCCTCATCTTGGCGGTACTCGGCCCGCTGTACACCGTCGTGGCGTCGATCATGGACCTCCCACTCGGCGACTGCGTGAACCTCACTCCCTGGTAAGCGCCCCACTAATCCACCTTTACCCTCCCATGGAGCATCGAGTGCCCTCCGTACTGGTAGCCGCGTTGCTCGTGTCGAGTTCCATTATCGGCCTTGCGGCGGCACAGCCCCCGAGACCAGGGACTGAGACAAACGGCCTCACGGAAAACGAGTCGGCGACGCTCTGGTCTCGCGATAGCGACCGCTACGTCAGCCAACAGGCCTACCAGCAGCAGTACGGCGACGACCGAACGGCACTCCACCAACTCGCCAACGGGACTGACATCACGTTCACGCGCCCGCCGGCAACAGCCGCGACGTGGACGCGCAACGACTTCGCTGACCTTGAGGCCGGCGGGCCCGACACGTCGACCTACCCACCCCACGCGTCACTCGAAGATGGGACGTTCATCGACGATGCGCATGCGACGATTTTTGCGGTCACACCCTCGACGCGTGGCCATCTCGACGCAGGTGAGACACCGCTCTATATCGCGCCCAACGGGACGGTTCGCGGGCTCGTTGATTACCGCGTTCGCGTTCCCTCCGGGAACGAAACGGGCAATCAAACCGTCGACTGGGCACTCGTCTCTCACGAGATTGAGAACACCCGTCTGAAAATCAACGGTATCCCAGTCGCAACTGCGAGCGGTACTCACACGCCAACGCTGCAGTATCAGACAACGCACTCGTGGGGTGCAAACCTCACGCTCGAAGCGACCATCTCCGTTCGCCTCAAGGAGACCATCGAAACAACGGTTGGTGGCCAGTCCGAGACGACAGTCAACTACCGGACCGAGACACGAACCGTCTCAGACACACTTGACACCGAGATTTACGACCTCGCGGCGTACCCCTACTACGCGCAGTATCCGAACGGCGATACTGGCGTCGCGGTTTTCCAATCCCGGCCGTGGCAAGGCTATACGCTCACCGACGAGGGGACCTCACGCGTGCGTGGCGTCTGGCGGTTCTACACCGCTCGCAACACAGACTGGGACACTCTCGTTACGTCGACCGGCGCGTCGACGACCACGGCACAGTCGGATGCGATTCCCGTGCGAGTTCACGCGTATCCCTCACAGATCGGGCCGCGAGCAGAGCCCGTTCGTGATGGCCCGGATATCATCGACACGTGGGGGACTGACCGGGCGTCACCTCGCCGGACGATCGGCGAGAACGTAACCGTCGAGGTCGTCAACGAGTCGTACACGCCGACATACGGGCTAGCGGTCCGTGCAGAGACTGTCGACCGGGAGGCGCTTCGGGTAGGGGGAATCGTTCGCGGGGTGAACGCCACGATTGTCGATCCTCAAGTCGGGTCGGCGCGGCAGCTTCGCGAGAGTAACCTCTCTGTCGAGCTCGTTTCACAGACGACGTCGAACGCGACGCTCCGAGTCGAATTACGCGATAATCGGACCGGTGCGCCAATCGCGTCGAATGGAAGCGACCGACAGTATCCGATCGGTGGGTCGTCACACAGCGGCTACATCACGGTGGGTGACCAGCACGTTGAGACCAACGAGAGTGGCATCGCGATCGTCACGCTCGACGAGCCGGGGATCTACACCGCCCGCTACCACCCCGGTACGTGGCTTGGCCATGACCCAGCATATGTGGGCGATACGGCCTCCGTTCGCTGGCACCCGCTCGGAACTCTCGACGGTTGGGTTGCGTTCGTGTTCGAAGTCGGTTGGCAGGCGATTCCGTTCGTCGTGACGTTCTACGCCGGTCGTCGACTCCTCCGCATGTTTGGACCGACAGATAGTGATCACCGAAACCAATGATTCCGACTGATTCACCAACTGATAGACGTACCGTCCTCCGAACACTCGGCGGGGCCGCCCTCGCCAGCGTTGCTGGCTGCCTTGATGGTAGTCGCGGCTCCGGAACAACGACATCTGACCAGACGTCGGCGGCGACTGAGCGTGCTGGCCCGCTTTCACGCATCGCTGTCGAGGAGCAAGCCATTGTTGTTGAGGTTGATGCTGACGCGCCCGTTGAGCAGGTGAACCTCATTCAGCCGAATGGGGAACTGTTCGGGAAACGTGGGCTTGCCGCTGGTGCACGACAGGTTTCGTTTAAAATCGGAACTGCCTACGAGCCCGGTGAGTACCGTGTCGTCGCGTTGGATGGTGAGGAGACGGTTGCTAAGGGTACTCTTGAGATTAGCCCCCAGATCGAGATTCAGGACGTTGGACTGTTTCGTAATGTTCCGGACAAGCCGTGGGATGAGGTCTATGGAGATACTGAGACAGACCGTCTCAAAAACGGTGAAGCAGTAGTCACAGTGGAGAACCGTGGAACTGGTCCTGATGCAGTTGTTGAATTGGTCTTTGCTGAAGACGTTCCGAACCCTATTTCGAATCCTCGTGGAAGCGGAATGTACGAAACTGAACAAGTCGTTGTCGCACCGGGAGAGACAGTTGACCTGTTCAGTAACTCATTCCCATTCGGTTCAGAATCAGAGAAAGGCATGGGTTGTTCCTCTGAGGGGAACTCTGGACAATTTAGAACCATTATTGAGACCCGAGTTGATGCAGACCAGGTCTCGAAATCGTTCGATGTGACGTACTCTGGGTCCAGCAGTATGAGTGAGTGTGAGGTCACTATCACGGAGGCCTGACCAATGGTTGACTTAATCGATGTCGTACTAGAAGGGTTCAAAGACATCGTTGAGTGGATTATCTCTTCGTTCATGGACGGTTTACGGTCTGGATACCGAACGTTGTCTGAGGGCATGTTTGGAACCCCGACGCCTCAGACCGATGGTGTGTTCATCTTCGGTGACCCAACCAATACGCCTTGGCCAGCGATTCACGATGGACTCATTGGTGGCGAAATAACGCTCATTGCACTCTTATTGCTCATAATGAGCGTTCAAGGTCGTCATACGATCCGAATATTCAATATCGGTAGTGCGTACGAAGCACGAAAAACCAAGAAGACTGCCTGGGCTGGTGCAGTCTTGATTGTCTCTTGGTACTGGATTAGTACCCTCTCACTATTCCTCATTGATGGATTCACCATCGCTCTACTTCCGGATGTCTCTTCAGTATCCAAAGCGATGCTACGTTTTCTAGGAGGCTCCATCACCAATCCGAGCTTGGGCCTGCTATTCGCGTTTCTGGGTGGTGTCTCTATGTGGGCCTTGGAAGCGTTGTTCTACATCCGGAGGATTCTACTCTTCGTCTATCTGTATGGGATGCCGATTGCATTCGCTCTTGCCTATGGAAACATCCCGGTTGTCTCAGATGTCGCAATGGGATTTGCTAAACGCTTCGTCCCGTTGGTTGTTCTCCCGCTTCCAGCTGCAATCATATTCAAAGGATACGATCTCTTATACGTCGGTGCGTCACTAACACCCGATTCAGCATTTCTCAGCTATCTATCTCAGTATCTCTCCCACTCGTCACACTCTATGTGACCTGGAAGACGTTCACGTACGCGACGCCGCTCACCGCGAAGGTGATTGGTGGTGCAACGCGAGGTGCTGCACTCATCGGCGGCGTCGCAGCCGGTGCGTATGTCGGTGGTGCTGGCGTCGCGACGACGGCCGCCCGGTGGGGCCCGAAAGCCGC